>CAJGCQ010000001.1 GCA_904501875.1 Clostridiaceae bacterium
AAGGACTCAATCTCGGCAGAAAAGCAGGAAGAGCTTACAAAGGCGCTGGAAGAAAAATTTGCCGACAATGAGATTTCACTTTACAACTCAAACTCGGTAAGCCCCACAATCGCAGGTACATTCTTTGCAAAAAGCCTTGTCGCTGTGCTTATAACCGCACTTTTGGTTGTAATCTATGTGGGAATCCGCTTTAGACGTATAGGCGGTGTTTCTGCGGCGCTCACTGCGCTTTGTGCGCTGGTATTTGACCTGTTTACAACCTTATGCATATGCGTATTTTTCAAGCTGCAGATAGACTCTAACTATATCGCCGTTGTGCTTACTATCCTCGGTTACTCACTTAACGATACCATAGTTATGTATGACCGTGTGCGTGAAAACGAACGCCTTGAACCCGATATGGAAATCGGTGAGCTTGTAAACAAGAGCATAAATATGGTTAAGCTGAGAAACTTCGTAACCTCCCTTACCACCTTTATCGCAGTTATAACTATAGTTGTTGTTTCGGAGCTTTTCGGTCTTTCCACACTTCGCTCCTTTGCTATTCCGATGGCCTTCGGTATCGTTTCGGGCGGTGTTTCCTCCCTCTTTATTGCAGGACCTATCTGGGTTATCTGGAAACGGCATAAGGCAAACAAGCTTGCAGCAAGCAGTAAGAGATAAACAATTAAAAAAACAAAGGCACGGCAGTTCTTTAAAAGAATTACCGTGCTTTTTCATATATATCAGGAATTTTGAGGCGCTTGAAGGCGGTGCGGGAGACAAATAACACTCGTGCTATTTTCTTACTGCGTGAGTCCTTTTTCTTTCCTCAGCTCTTGTAATTTTTTACTTAATTCCATAATAAACATTCCTTTATCAAAGATGGGCAGTCCCGCTATGGGGCTGCCCATTTAAAAGCTTTTAGTCTAAAGGTTTCATCGTGGGGAAGCAGATTACCTCACGGATAGTGTCGGCGCCGGTGAGGAGCATTACGGCTCTGTCGATACCTATACCCATACCCCCTGTGGGAGGCATACCGTACTCCATAGCGGTAAGGAAATCCTCATCAAGCATTTCTGCCTCGTCGTCGCCTCTGTCGCGAAGCTCCAACTGTTTCATAAAGCGTTCACGCTGAACAATTGGGTCGTTAAGCTCGGAATAGGCGTTTGCAAGCTCGCTGTGGCATACAAACAGCTCAAAACGCTCGGTAAGTCTTGGGTCCTCGGGGGAAGCCTTAGTTAAGGGAGAAACCTCAACAGGATACATTGTAATAAATGTAGGCTGAATTAATTTTTCCTCAACCCTCTGGTCGAAGCAAGCGTAAAGAGCGTTACCCCAAGTTTTATCGGCTGTTTCGGCAAGCTCAACACCGATAGCTTGGGCGGCGGCAACCGCTTGAGCGTCATCGGTAATAGCACCGAAATCAACACCTGCATATTCCTTAACGGCATCAACCATAGTAAGTCTGCGCCAACCGGGGGTAAGGTCGATTTTCTCACCCAACCACTCAAGCTCGTAGGTACCTAAAATTTCCTTTGCGGCACCGGAGATTATACCCTCGGCAATATCCATCATATCGTGGAAATCGGCATAAGCCTGATATAACTCAACCGTAGTAAATTCGGGATTGTGCTTAGGATCCATACCCTCGTTACGGAAAATTCTACCGATTTCATAAACCCTGTCCATGCCGCCCACAATAAGCCTCTTTAAGGGAAGCTCGGTAGCGATACGCATATACATAGGTATATTTAAGGTGTTGTGATGTGTAACAAAGGGTCTTGCGGCGGCACCGCCCACAATCGTATTAAGCACAGGAGTTTCAACCTCGATATAATTCATATTATCAAGGTAATTTCTCATAAACTTTATGAATTTTGAGCGTATTACGAAATTATTTTTAACCTCGGGGTTAACAATAAGGTCAACATAACGCTGGCGGTATCTTAAATCGTTATCCTTGAGTCCGTGGAACTTTTCAGGAAGAGGTAAAAGAGATTTCGAAAGCAGGGTTATAGTTGTTGCGTGAACCGAAATTTCCTCAGTTTGGGTCTTGAAAACAAAGCCCTCAACGCCCACAATATCGCCAATATCCCACTTTTTGAAGGCGGCATAAGCATCCTCACCCACATCATCACGCCTGATATAAAGCTGAATTCTGCCGGTGGAATCGCTTAAACCCACAAAGCTTGCCTTACCCATAATTCTGCGGGCAATAATTCTGCCTGCAATTTTAACGGTTTTACCCTCAAGCTCTTGGAAGTTTGCCTTTATATTAGCAGAGTCGTTATTAAAATCAAACCTTGTAATGAGAAAAGGGTCGTTTCCGCTTTCCTTTAAAGCCGCCAGCTTTTCGTGACGAACCTTAACAATTTCATTTAAATCCTGAGCTGCAGGATTGTTATTATTCTGTGCCATTTATTTCACCCTATTTTGAAATTCCTACTACCTTAAGCTTAAATTCGCCGCCGGGAGCCTCAACAATAACCTCATCGCCGATTTTCTTGCCCATAAGCGCTCTGCCTACAGGGGACTCGTCCGAAATTTTACCGTCTCTCGGGTCTGCCTCGGTTGAGCCTACAACACGGTATTCACACTCGTCGCCGTATTCCTCGTCAAGCACCTTTACCCTAACGCCGACCATAACCGTCTTTGCTTTGCCCTTTACATCCTCTATAATTTCAACATTTTTGAGCATTTCCTCAATCTCGACAATCCTTGCCTCGATTTTAGCCTGATCGTTCTTAGCCTCATCATATTCGCTGTTTTCAGAAAGGTCGCCGTATCCGCGGGCAACCCTAATTTTTTCGGCTATTTCCGCTCTGCCCACGGTTTTAAGATTTTCGAGCTCCTCCTCGAGTTTTTTAAGACCGTCGTCGGTAAGCTTAACTACCTTTGCCATAAAATAACCACCTTTATATATTAATGTATAAGGGTTCATATAAATCACATTATATTATTATTATCCGATTATGTCAAGGATAACTATTTTAATAAATTTGAAATTTATTCCTTATCTATTTCTGCCTTGGCCTTATTTCCGAAAGCAAAAAGCTTGATTATAACAAATGTAACGGGGGCTCCAGCCGCAGTTGCAAGCACTGTCGCCCAAAACTGGTTGATTTGCATAACATTGATTGTAAGCAAGCTTACAAGTGTATAAATAAAGAAGTTAGGCACATATGAAATCAAAAACCTAAAATACCGCCTTAAGGCGAGGCGGTTTTTAAAAACTATTATACTGTTTAAAATATAATTTATTGTAAGCGAGATAAAATACCCTATGTAGGCGGCGACATTTTCTTGCACCCTGAAATGCGCCAGCCAAGAAAATAACGCAGTGTTGAATGTATTAACAATCCCTATTAGACAGTAGCCCATAAACTTTTTGCTTACAAATGTGTGTTTTAATCCGCTCAAAAGCCTTTGCACCGACCGTCCTCCTAATTTTTGAATTTTGCACCAAAGCCTATTTTAAAACCCGACAAACATCCTTTTTGTGGCCTAACACCAGCAAATGCTCCTTTTTTGTGAACATATAATCGGGTCTGATAGGCATAACCTTACCGTCCTTTTTAACCGCAATTATATTAAGCTCGTACCTGTTTCTGAAATCAAGGTCGGTAACCGTTTTGCCAATCCATTTATCTAAGGGCTCAATCTCAAAAATAGAGTATTCTGCCGAAATGTTTATGCAGTCGAATATATTTTCAGCACTCTCAAGCCCTGCTATACGGCTCGCCACATCCCGTTCGGGATAAATAACCCTGTACGCCCCGTTGCGGAGCAGGAATTTTTCCTCAACATCACGGTTTGCCACGCTGTAAACCTTTTTAGCCCCCAAGTCCTTGAGCAAATCGGTGATTTCAAGGCAGGCCTGAAAGAAGTCCTCAATGCAGACAAAGCATGCGTCAAATTCCTCAACACCAAGAGTTTTAAGTACATCTATCTTTGTGCAGTCGCACACCCTTGCGCTTACGACCATAGGCATTATATCTTCCATTGTTTCGGCATTTATATCCGCCACCATTATTTCACAGCCGTTTTTTGAAAGCTCGTTGCAAAGGTGATGCCCAAGCGACCCCATACCGATTATAAGAAAGGATTTCATTTCATTATCTCCTTTTTGAAATTACCCCACCGTTACTGATTCCTCAGGATAGGAAACAGGCGGCTTTCTGCGCTCAAATAGGGATATTCCGAAAGATATACTCCCTACCCGCCCGCAATACATCAGGAATATTATAACCAATTTAGAGACTAAATTCAAGTCCCTTGTTATACCTGTGGTCATTCCCACCGTGCTTATTGCCGAAGTGGTCTCAAAAACCGCTTCGGTAATGCTGAAGCCCTGTACGGCACAGAGCACCGTAGCGCCTAAAAGCAGGAGCAGTAAATTTGTGAATATTATAATAACCGATTTTCTAAGCACATCATCCCTAATGCGCCTCTTATAAAAATGAATATTCTCCTGACCCCGCATACCCGCTATAAGGAAAATCAATATAACCGCAATGGTAGTGGTTTTAACACCGCCCGCCGTAGAGCCTGACGAACCGCCTATAAACATTAAAACAATGGTTATAAGCTTTGAGGCGGGTGCAAGCGCTGCAGTGTCCACGGTATTAAAGCCCGCAGTCCTTGCGGTAACAGAGCCGAAAAACGCCGTCCATATTCTCTCGCTAAGGGACTTGTCGGCACCGGTGTTATTATGCTCGAATACAAAAAGTAACAGGGTCCCGCCTAAAATCAAAACTGCAGTCACCGTAAGCACGGTTTTGGTGTGCAAAGAGAATTTTTTTAATTTAAAATGACAGGCCGTGATATCGTCCCACACAAGGAATCCGATACCGCCGACTACAATAAGGGTTATAAGTACCGCATTTACCAGGACGCTGTCTGACAGGGAGGTAAAGGAGGAATAATCCCCCATAAGGTCAAAGCCGGCGTTGCAAAAGGCGGAAATCGCGTGGAAAAATCCATAATAAACACCCTTAAAAAAGCCAAAATTCGGTTGTCTTACAAAGTGTATCGCAAGCAAAATTCCGCCGATACTTTCTATTGCTATAGTTCCTATAATGATTTTTCTTACAAGCCTTGAAAAGTCCCCCATTTTTGTGGTGTTAATACTTTCCGCCATTACCGCCCTTTCCCTTAGGCTTGCCTTTTTGCTTACAAGCCTGAAAAAGAAAATAGCAATGGTCATAAAACCAAGACCGCCTATCTGTATAAGCAAAAGAATAACCAGCTGACCGAACAGCGACCAATAGGTTACGGTGTCCTGCAAAATAAGCCCCGTAACACAGGATGCCGAGGTAGCGGTAAAAAGCGCCGTGACAGGGCCTGCGCCTACACCCTCACGGGTAGCGCAGGGCAGCATAAGCAGGGCTGTGCCCAAAAGTATCATAATAAGGTATCCGAGAGTGATAACTCGAACATGAGAAAGCCTGTGATGTTTCATTAAATGCCTCCGTAGCCAAAGCATTCAAACTTGAATCAGATTTTGAAACAAGTATTTTTCGCTGTGCTTTGTTAAAATACTCGTAAACCGTAACCAAACCCTCCCGACTTGCGGGAGGGGTTGCTGAGTTTATGTATCCAAAGTATATTTTTCGCTGAATTTGTTGAAATCGTCCACAAAGGTGCCATTGTGAGAACTCTTAAGCCTATGCAGATACTTGTGGGTGTCCAGCTTATCGGTGGGAAGCTGCATTGTATAAACTGCGATATTTGAGCAGTGGTCGGAAACACGCTCATAATTTGTGAGCAGGTCGGTAAAGATAAAGCCCAGCTCGATGGTGCATTCGCCGTTTTGCAAGCGGTTGATATGCCGTGCCTTAAGCTCCTTATTAAGCTTGTCGATAACCTGTTCAAGCGGCTCGACATGAGAAGCCTGCTCTATATCGTCGTTTATAAAGGAGTCTATTGTCATATTAAGTATTTCGGTTACAGCGGCAGTGATTACAGCAATTTCCTTCATTGCATCATCAGAGAAATGTATATTTTTGTTATGCATTTCCTTAGCAACCTTGCAGATATTAAGGGCATGGTCACCTATACGTTCAAAGTCGCCTATACTATGGAGCATTCTCGCTATGCTGTGAGCCGTATTTTCGGACTGCTCATTATTACTTAAACGCACAAGGTAGGTGCCCAGCTTGTCCTCATATTTATCGATAAGCTCCTCGTTTTCACGGATAAACTCAACGGTCTGGGGGTCATATTTAGCAATAAGCGAAATGGATTTTAAAAGGGACTCCCTTGCATGCTCCGCCATCTCGGAAGTAAGCCTGTGGCACTCCGAAACCGCAAATGCAGCATTGTTAAAGAGACGCTCGTCCAAAAATACGGTATGAGTTATACCGTCATTTTTCTTAACGGTAAGCTCGCAAAGGTGTATAACCGCCTTCCTGAAAGGAACGAGAATTACTGTATTCACAAAGTTAAAGAGGGTGTGAATCATAGCTACGCCTATCATGGAAACAGGCGATTTTATAAATGCTACCCCTGCAAATTCTGCAACATAAAGCAAAATAAGGCACAGCACCGAGCCGATTACATTAACATAAATGTGCATCGCAACTACACGCTTGGCGTTTTTGTTAGTACCGAAGCTTGAGATAAACGCCGTGACACAGGTGCCGATATTAGCGCCGAGTACCAGCGGTATCGCCATTTCATAGGTGATGCTACCCGTAAGGGCTAACGCCTGAACAATACCGATGGTCGCCGCCGAGGACTGGATAACCCCTGTGAAAAGCATCGATATTAAAAGTGCTATCATAGGACTGCTGAAGGCAAAGAGCAAGCTCTTAAAGCCCTCCATTTCCTGAACGGCGCTCATAGAATCACTCATAAAGTCCATTCCCGTCATAAGAACGGCAAAGCCTATGAGAATAAGTCCGATATTCTTCTTTCTGTCCTGCTTTGAAACCATTCTGAGAAGTATTCCGATAAAGGCAAGAATGGGCGCAAAGGTCATGGGCTTTAATAAAGTAAGGAAGAAATTGTCGCCACTTATGCCAGTAAGGCTTAAAAGCCAGGCAGTGAGGGTTGTTCCCACATTCGAGCCCATTATTATGCCGAAGGTGTCGCAGAAATTAACTATTCCTGAATTTACAAGACCTACAAGCATTACGGTCATCGCCGAGGAGGACTGTATCGCAATGGTTATTCCCGCTCCCAGAAAGAAGCTTAAAAACTGGTTTTTTGTAACCTTTTTAAGGGTCTTTTCAAGGGCGCCGCCCGCAATATTTTCAAGTCCGTCCGACAAGGTGGACATTCCGTAAAGGAAAAACGCGAGACCGCCTAACAGCTCGGCCGTCATTAACAAAATTTGAGTGGATATCATTTTATTACCTCTTTGAAGGCTGTCGCCCCGATTTAAAATTTAACAGATTCTGCAATATAAGTCTTAAGTTCAGAAATGGGGATACGCTTCTGCTCCATTGTGTCACGGTCACGCACGGTGACGCAGTTGTCCTCAAGGGAGTCGAAATCGTAGGTTATGCAAATCGGTGTGCCGATTTCGTCCTGACGGCGATAACGCTTGCCTATTGAGCCCGCATCGTCAAAATCCACCATAAAGTCTTTGGCTAAATCACCGAACACCTCGGTTGCTTTTTCCGAGAGCTTTTTGGAAAGAGGTAAAACCGCCGCCTTAAAGGGGGCAAGTGCGGGGTGCAGATGAAGGACTACTCTTGTGTCTCCCTTTTCGTCCTGCTCCTCATCATATGCGTCACAAAGGAAGGCAAGCAAAACTCGGTCTGCACCTAAAGAAGGCTCTATTACATAAGGAATGTATTTTTCGTTTGTTTCGGGGTCAAAATACTCCATAGACTCACCCGAATGATTAGCGTGCTGGGTTAAATCGTAATCGGTACGGTCGGCAACGCCCCAAAGCTCGCCCCAGCCAAAGGGGAAGAGGAACTCAAAGTCGGTTGTTGCCTTTGAATAGAAGCAAAGCTCATCCTCGTCGTGGTCACGAAGTCTCAGGTGTTCCTCGGTCATACCGAGGTCTAAAAGCCACTTCTTGCAGAAGCCGCGCCAGTACTCAAACCAATAAAGGTCGGTGCCGGGCTTGCAGAAGAACTCAAGCTCCATCTGCTCAAACTCCCGTATTCTGAAGATAAAGTTACCCGGTGTTATCTCGTTTCTGAAGGATTTGCCCACCTGCGCTACACCGAAGGGTACCTTCTTTCTTGTAGTGCGGGCAATATTCTTGAAGTTTACGAAAATGCCCTGCGCAGTTTCGGGACGGAGATAAAGGGTAGAGGAGCTATCCTCCGTAACACCCTGAAAGGTCTTGAACATAAGGTTAAACTTTCTTATATCGGTAAAATCACGGGAGCCGCAGTGAGGACAGGTAATTTCCTTATCCTTAATGTACTGCATCATTTCCTCATCGCTCATAGCGGCGGGGTTATCAGAAAGCCCGTTTTCTGCCACATAGTCCTCGATAAGCTTATCGGCTCTGTGCCTTGTCTTGCAGGAACGGCAGTCCATAAGCGGGTCTGAAAAGCCGCCCAAGTGACCCGAAGCCACCCAGGTCTCGGGGTTCATCAAAATCGCACTGTCGAGCCCAACATTGTAAGGAGACTCCTGAACGAATTTTTTAAGCCAAGCCTTTTTTATATTATTTTTAAGCTCCACGCCCAAGGGACCGTAATCCCATGAATTTGCAAGACCGCCGTATATTTCGCTGCCGGGGTATACAAAGCCGCGGCCCTTTGCAAGGGCAACAATGGTATCCATACTTTTTTTTGCGTTATCCAAAATTTTCTTCCTCCTGAAACCGAAATTTCTACAAATAATATAGTATAAGAAATTTGTCAAAAAGTCAACACTAATTTAACTTGACATATTAATATATATCAATTATAATCTTAGCATAGAATGAATAGGAGGTTTTGTTATTATGGATAACGGAAGAATTCAACTTCACAACGTTGATTTTGATGATTTTATAAAGGCTATAGACCAATGCAAGGGCGATGTTTATCTCGAAACCAAAGACGGCGATATACTAAACCTCAAATCCAAGCTTTGCCAGATGATAGGTTTAAGCACGATTTTAAACAATTCCGAGGTTGCCGAGGCTACAATCCGTTGCACCCATCCTGAGGACGAAACCATGCTCTTCAGGTTCAATCTTTACGGCAAAATGCCGGAGGAGAAATAAGAATTATGGCAGAAAATAAATTTTTAACCTATAAAGAAAAACCGCTTGTTAAGTGCGGAAACGAAATCTATTACGGCGATATGTCAGAGCCCTTTGTTGTGAGATTCACCGTGCTGTCCACAGTTAAGGCAGGCGAAAACGAGATTCCCGGCAAGGTAAGGGTCGAGCTTTTAAAGAGCGATACCCAACTTCCCGATAAGGAAAGAATTGTAAAAGCCTCTGAAAAGGACTCCTTCTTTGATGCCCTTGATGTTGGCTTTGTATGGCTTGAAAGAAATCTTAAATAATAAAGAGACTGTACATTAAGGTGTTTGCACAAATTAACCCCTCCCTCGTCTGAGGGAGGGGTTTTTACAAAGCTTCAAGAAAAAAGCCTCCCTTTGCACAAGGGAGGCTTTTTATTATTCCTCTGTCTCGTTTTCGTCCGCTTTCTTGCCGGAAAGAATAAGATTTACGATTATTCCGAGGATAAGTGAGGTTGCAACCGCTGTAAGGGTAATCTTTCCAAAAGTAAGGGAAAGTCCGCCGATACCTGCTATTAAAATAGCCGATACGACAAAGAGGTTCCTGTTTTCGTTAAGGTCAACCTTCTGTACCATCTTAAGACCGCTTACTGCGATAAATCCGTAAAGTGCCATACAAACGCCGCCCATTACGCAGGAAGGAATGGAATTAACAAAGGCTACAAAGGGGTTTACAAAGGAAACGATTATAGCACCGAGGGCAGCCGCAATAATTGTGGCAACGGAGGCATTTCTTGTAATAGCAACGCAGGCTACCGACTCACCATATGTAGTGTTGGGGCAACCGCCGAAGAAAGCGCCTACCATTGAGCCCACACCGTCACCCAAAAGGGTTCTGTGAAGACCGGGCTCCTCAAGCAAATCCTTTTCAATGATTGAAGAAATGTTCTTGTGGTCGGCGATATGCTCGGCAAATACAACGAAGGCAACAGGTACATAAGCCACCGCAATAGTACCTACATAGGAAGCGTTAAGCTCCTTAAGGCCACCGAAAGCCGTTAAGAATGTGAAATCGGGAAGGCTCACAAAGGTTTCAAGTGTTATGCCGCCCGAAACAAGTGCTGTGAAGTTGCCGAAGTTTATAAGCTTTAAAGCCTCAATATCCGCTGCGTTGCCGATAACGGTGAAAATAAGAGCTACCGCATAGCCTGCAAGGATACCTAAGATAAAGGGGATAAGCTTTGCCGTCTTTTTGCCGTAGGTTGAGCAGAGCATTGTGACAATAAGGGTGATAATGCCGATAAGCACGCAAAGAAGAACATTTGCAACCGAGTTGCCCTTAGCGTCTAAAACGCCGCCCTTCTGAAGGTCGCCCACAGCGTTACCTGCAAGGGAGAGACCGATTATAGCAACTGTAGGTCCTATAACAACGGGAGGCATAAGCTTGTTAATCCAGCCAACGCCTGCGAATTTAACAATAATTGCGATAATTACATAAACAATACCTGCAAAGACAGCACCAAGGATAAGTCCCACATAACCGAGAGACATTGATACGCCGCCCGCAAATGCTGCGAACATAGAGCCTATGAACGCAAAGGAAGAGCCAAGGAAAACAGGGCTTTTTTTAGCGGTGAAAAGCACATAAACAAGGGTTCCTACGCCTGCGCCGAAAAGCGCCGCCGCAGAGCTCATACCGTTGCCGATAATTACCGGAACAACGAGGGTTGCCGCCATAATGGCAAGCAGCTGCTGGATTGCGAAGACAATTAACTGCCCGAATTTCGGCTTGTCTTCGACATTGTAGTACATCTTCATTTATTACTTCCTCCATTTTTTGCGCAAAAATTAAATTCTGCACATTATTATATATAAGCAGTCATGGGACTGTTCATATCTCGTAAAGCTCCGCCGCAGTCTCGTCATCATAAGGCGGTATTTTTACCGCAATAATCTCTGACTTCGAGGTGGGAACATTTTTGCCCACATAGTCACCCCTAATGGGAAGCTCCCTATGTCCTCTGTCAATAAGCACCGCAAGCTGAATTGAAGCCGCTCTACCAAAACGCATAATAGCATCCATAGCTGCCCTTACTGTTCTGCCTGTGTAAAGCACATCGTCCACCAAAACTACCTTTTTGCCCACAATCGAAACCGTAAGCGCCGCCGAATGTATGACCGGGTCAGGTGAAATTGCGGTCAAATCGTCCCGGTGAAAGGTTATATCAATCTCGCCTGTAGGGGGACGGACGCCCTCTATATTATATATGTTATCCGCTATAATATTTGCAAGGGCAACTCCGCGGCGTTTAATACCTATAATACAAAGGTCAGCGCCGCCGTCGTTTTTTTCAAGTATCTCGTGTGATATGCGCTTGAGCGCCCTGGTCACCGCCGCCTCGTCCATAAGCGTAGCATTAAACTTATCCATAAAGCCCTCCGTAAAAAAAGCGTCCCGCACACAGCAAGACGCTCGAATAGTTAACACAAACTTGTCATATACATATATTATATATAATGTATACCCTTGTTAATCAGAGCCTTGCCGGCATCTCCGTACCGTCTTAAAGGAATTGAACCATTATTAATATACCACACATATATGTAATTGTAAAGATTTTTTGACAAATTATCAAAAATTTTTTATACCTTATATTGTGGTTAAAAGGTTATTTTTTAGCATAAATCCCCCACTTTTGGGGTAAAATAACATCGTACAAGCGCCCGCACACACCACTTTGCCCGATTTTGTAGGATTGCACAAGTTAAATGTAAAAAAATGACATTTTATCGCCCTTTAAAAAGGTTACAAGCTTGTAACTTTTTTAAATCTTGAATTTTTTTGGTGATTTTGACTAAAAAGTTTGATTTTTTCCGCTTTGACATCGTCGATTTAATGCTATATAATACCCCTCGGCTTGCGAGATTTATTTCAAAGGAGTCATTTGATGTTAGAAAAAATAAAGTACCATTTGTCAAAGAGCCTGCTCTCAAAGCAAATGCGTATAAGCTGCATAGCGGTTATGACCGCAATTACCATTGCAGTTGTTACTTTACTCGGGCTATCATTAAATACAGTTGAAATATTTGACGGTGAAAAAACTTACACCGTGCGTTCACTTAATATGAATGTTGCGAATGTTCTCTCTAACCTGAATTTAAAGTCCGAGCGCTACAAGATAACAAAAACTACTGTTGAAAACCGTAAAACAGAGGTTGAAATTGCCTATGCCTTCCCCGTTTATATTACAATAGGCGAGCAAACTCAGGAAATCGAGTTTACGGGCGGTACCGTATTAGAGGCTCTCGAGGCTGCGGGATACACACCCAACAGCGACGATTTTATCGAGCCCTCTTTAGATACTGTTATTACCGGAACCGTTTATATCGACTACACCGATATTGAGTATGTAAACGGTAGCTACACCGAGGCTATTCCCCACAGCACAAAAACCGTATATTCCTCCAACATGGTCGAAGGAAGCACCAAACTTGAAAATGGTTTAGACGGTGTAAAGCAGGTAAACTACACCGAAAAGCTTGTAAACGGCGTTTCCGAAGAGAAAACCGTAATAAGTGAAGAAGTTGTAACCGCCGCAGTTGATGCCAAGAAGATAGTGGGCACTAAAAAGGCGGCAAGTGCAGTCGCAAGCACAGTTACAACCTCCGCTTCGGTTAAAAGTGTTTCCACCCTCACCCCCTCTTCGCCCATAGAGCTTGACAAAAACGGCAACCCCATAAACTATAAGTCTAAAATCACGGCAAGAGCTACCGCCTACACCTATACGGGCAATAAATGCTCAACCGGCGTAGCGCCCCAGCCGGGATATATTGCGGTAAACCCCAACTATATTCCTTACGGCACCAAAATGTATATCAAAACTGCAGACGGCAGCATTATTTACGGCTATGCTGTGGCAGCGGACACAGGCGGGTTTATAAGACGGTACCCTAAAGGCGTTGACCTGTTTATGTCTTCTGAAAGTGCTTGCAGAAGCTTTGGCGTGCGCAATGTAGAAATTTATATACTTGAATAATAGAACGGCAGATACACCTTCGTGTATCTGCCGTTTTAGCTGTTAGATATTATTTAAATCCCTTTCAATCATCAAAAGTCTGTTGTACTTTGCCACCCTGTCGGTTCGGCAGGGCGCACCTGTTTTTATCTGTCCCGCATTTACCGCTACGGCGAGGTCTGCTATGGTGGTGTCCTCGGTTTCTCCCGAGCGATGGGAGATTACCGCTGTATAACCGTGCTTTTTCGCCAGCTCTATTACATCAAGGGTTTCTGTAAGCGTGCCTATCTGGTTAAGCTTTACAAGTATGGAATTAGCCGCCTTAAGCTCAATGCCTTTTTTCAGCCTTAAAGTATTGGTTACAAAAAGGTCGTCACCTACAAGCTGTATTTTATCGCCGAGAGCCGCAGTAAGCCGTTGCCAGCCCTCCCAGTCCTCCTCTGCCGTACCGTCCTCAATGGAAATTATGGGGTATTTTGAAATAAGGTCGACGTAGTAGCCTATAAGCTCCTCGGCAGTCATTTTTTTATTTCTTTTGGGCAGTAAATAAGTCCCGTCCGAATACCACTCGCTTGAGGCTACATCAAGAGCGATTTTAATTTCCTCGGTGGTGTAGCCTGCCCTTTCTATTGCCTTTACAATAAGCTCTATCGCCTCCTCGTCGGAGCCAAGGTCGGGTGCGAATCCGCCCTCGTCGCCGACGCCGCTGCCCTTCCCCTGTTCCTTTAAAATGGCTCCCAAAGCGTGGTATATCTCGGCGCACATACGAAGCCCCTCTGCAAAACTTTCCGCCTTATAAGGGATAATCATAAACTCCTGAATATCAATATTGTTTGCCGCATGGGCACCGCCATTTAAAATATTCATCATGGGCCTCGGCAGTTCATTCCCGTTTATGCCGCCTAAATATTGGTAAAGGGGCATAGCGTAAGAATTAGCCGCCGCCCTTGCAAGGGCCAAGGAAACCGCCAAAATCCCATTTGCCCCAAGTCTATTTTTGTTTTCGGTACCGTCAAGGCTTATCATACATTGGTCTGCAGCACGCTGATTTACGGTGCCCAATGATATTAGTGCGGGGGCTATCTCATCTTCAATGGCCTTTACCGCCTTTAATACCCCCTTACCCCCGTAACGGCTTTTATCGCCGTCCCGCATTTCGTGCGCCTCGTAAACTCCTGTGGACGCACCTGAGGGTGAAAGTGCAAAGCCTACGCTCCCGTCATTAAGGGTGACCCGCGCCCCCACCGTGGGATTGCCCCGTGAGTCCATCAATTCAAAGCCCTCTACCTTGGTTATACGCTTTTCTGCCATTTTTTTGCCTCCGTAATCATTATATATATATTATTTCTGCATATTTTCAGTTTATTAATAAAATTACCTATTTTAATTTTCGACACTTTGTGGTATAATCTATAGTTGGAGTATAATGTTTAAAGGACTTTAAAAATATGGAAAATAATACAGAACGCACAGGAAATATAATATGTGGAAGAAACCCCGTGCTTGAAGCGGTACGCTCGGGCAGAGAAATTGACCGTCTGCTTGTGGCTCACGGTGTTTCGGGGGGCTCGGTTACGGCTATAATCGCTAAATGCCGTGCAAAGGGTGTGCTTATAAAAGAGGTAAGCCCCCAAAAGCTTGACTATTACTGCGGCGGAGCCAACCATCAGGGTGTGGCGGTTATGTTCGCCTCGCAGGATTACGCCTCGGTCGAGGATATTTTCGCCCTTGCAGAGAAGAAAAACGAAAAACCGTTTATAATAATATGCGATGAAATTGAAGACCCGCACAATTTGGGTGCAATTATCAGAACCGCTGAAATTTGCGGCGCACACGGTATAATAATACCAAAGCGCAGGAGCGCCTCCCTTAACGCAACCGTTGCAAAGGCGGCCTGCGGAGCTCTTGAATATGTGCCTGTTGCAAGGGTCACCAATATTGCAAATACAATAGACGGGCTAAAGGAACAGGGCGTTTGGGTTTTCGGTGCGGATATGGACGGCAGCGATTACACCAAAACAGATTTTGACTGCCCATTAGCCCTTGTAATCGGTAACGAGGGCAGTGGAATAGGCGCACTTACCGCCAAAAAGTGCGACGGGATAGTAAGCCTGCCTATGTTCGGTAAAATAAACTCCCTTAACGCCTCGGTGGCGGCGGGTGTGCTTATGTACGAGGTCGTGCGGAAAAGGAGGCAGTTATGAGCTTTTTTTCAAGAAAGAAAAATGAAGAGTTATTTTTTCTGGCAGACGAGAACGATAATGAATACACCTTAGGGCAGGGATGCACTCTGCACCCCGAGCACGCCCTGACTCCCGATGAGGTTTTAAACTTTTCGTCAAATTCCGAAGAGGGTGAAGCTTTTAGGACAGGGGCGCTTGATTCTCTCAAAAGGCGTATGCTTGAAAACACGGCAAATACCGAAGCCAGGCAGAAGCCCACGGAAGAAAAATCAGCCCACGCAGAGGACGAAGACTTTGACTTGAGCGCCTTTTCGGAAAGCTTTAATAAGGTAAAGTCCCAAAAGCAGTCAAAGGCGGATTTAAACCACCCCAAGGCAGAGATAGCGCCTGAGCCGAAAGAACCCGCTACCCAGCAGGAGCCCTCTTTGCTTGAGAAATGCCGTCCCTTTATCCTTGACGGCGAGGAGGGGGAAAGCGCTATGGAAACCGCCCCCACCTACAGGCTTGAAAGCGTGGCGGAAATCTTAAACAACGAAAGCAAAAAGACGATTGATAAGCTCTCTGAAAAATACGAAATAGCATTTGACGACCTGGGAAAATACAAAAAGCCTGATGCCGAAACCGAGCCTGAGGAATCAAAGCCCGCAGAGGAGCCGGAGGAGAGTAAGGTGCCCGAAAAGGCCTTCGACGACCTTACCTCTTCCCTTTCAAGGGTTAGTCAGGTGCAGACCAATGTCTTAGTAATATCGGATATTGACCCTTCCGCTCCCCCAAAAGAACACGAAACGCCTGATATTCACAACACAGCTACTATTAAATTCACCCCCGTATCAGGTATAGATAATACCCCTCGCATAAGCGTAAGCTCCCAGACTAAACCGATTGATTTGACAGGCGAGCTCACAGGTCTTCCCGAAGCAGGTGCCCAAGAGCCTGAAAATGAGGTTCAGCTTGAACAATCAGAGTTTGAGGAATACATACCAAAAGATGAATTTCGCGACGAAAAGGATGCAAAGCGGCTACTAAGGCGTTTGTCTGTAAAAAAGCGCTCTGACTTTTTAAGAACGGTTTTTTCCGGATTGGGACTGATTTTGCTGTGCTTTGCAAAGCTGCCCTTTATGTCGGAAATGCTGCTCGCCCACACTATGGCGGCAAACATAATATGTACTGCAATTTTGGGAATAATAACACTTATTAATGCAGATATGTTTAAAAGCATTCCAAAAATTTTAAGCCGTCACTCCACCCCCGATGTGCTATCGGTTACCGCCTCGGTTTCAGTTATAGCCTACGGAATAGCCGCAGTATTTAAGAATGAAATTGGGCTGGACCTTATACTTTTAGGTGCATCTATACTCTTTGTCCGTGCGCTCAGCTCTTTCTGGAACGCCTCCTATATGTTGACGGGCTTTAAGCAAATTTCCGCCTCCTCACCCAAACGGGCGGTGAAGCTTATAAGCGACCAAGCGGTGACCTTTGCCATGGCAAAGAACGCTATTGAGGGTGATGTTCTTGCCGCCGCTCCTCAAATGACAAAGCATATTGACGGTTATATGAAATATTCCACCTTTGGAATAGTTTTATCGGGAAAATTACCCGTAATAACGGTGATTTCGCTTTTTCTGTCGGTCGTGGTCGGCCTTGCCTGCACCGCTTATTTTGACGGTGTGCTGTACGGCTTTTACAGTGCGGCGGCGATTCAGTGCTTTGCCGCATTGCCCGTAATATTTATGATAGATAATTTACCCCTTTACTCCTCTGCCAACAGGCTTTCCCGTATGGGAGCTATGATTGCGGGAAAAACGGGAGCAGAGCGGATTGAAAACGCCAACGCAGCGGTATTTACAGCCAATGAGCTGTTCCCCTCAGGTACCGTGCAGATGCACAGGCTTCAGGTTTTGTCCAACAACAGCATAGATGACACAATAATCCGTGCCGCCTCTTTAACCGAGGCTATGAGAAGTCCTTTAGCCCCTATCTTCAAAAAAATAGCGGGCACGGGCGGTAACACGGTTCTTCCCGATTCGGACACTGTAAAATATGAGGACAGAATGGGTATTTCGGGCTGGGTTGACGATAAGCTCTTATTTATAGGCAACCGCACCCTTATGGAGGCACACGGAATCGAGGTTCCAAATGTCGAGCTTGACCGAAAGATACTTCGTCAGGGACTTTTTCCCATATATGTGGCTTCAGAGACTAAGGCCTGCGCCTTAATAACCGTGCGCTACACCGTAAGAGGGGATATAGCAAAGGAATTGCGGCGTGTTTCGGCTTTAGGAGTTACAATGCTGATTAACAGCTCTGACCCCAATATGACCGAGGAAATGATTTGCGATTATTTCGGTCTTTACAGCGATTCGGTTAAGGTTATGAACGCTGCAGGCTGTCATATGTATAAAAACGCAGTCACTCCCACATATTCTTATCCCGCCCCCGCCGCATATAAGAACAATCCTATAGGGCTTGCCGCCATTATAAGCAATGCGTCAAAGATTAAAAAGTCAAACCTTTTGCTTTCCGTTCTTTATGCGATTTCGGCGGTTTTAGGTACTGTGCTGTTTGCCTATATTTCCTTTGACGGCTCGAGCTCCCTTATGAGCGGAGCCACAGTACTGCTTTACAGTCTTATTTCGGCTGTGATTTCCTATATTTTATATTTGACACAAAAACCGTAGGAGGAAATAGCGTGAAAAATTACGCTATTCACAATATAGGGACGGCGTTTCGGTGATTTCGCATCGAATTTTGTGTATTGGAAAGAAATGGTGATTATTATGTCAGAAAAGAAAAAGTTTTATATTACAACTGCGATAGCCTACGCTTCCAGCAAGCCACACATCGGCAATGCTTACGATATTGTGCTTGCGGATATGATAACCCGCTATAAAAGACAAATGGGCTATGAGGTCTACCTAATGACAGGCTCCGACGAGCACGGGCAAAAAATTGAGGAAAAAGCCAAGGCGCAGGGCATTACTCCTAAGGAATATGTGGATAATGCCGCCGCAAATATTAAAGCGGTATGGGACAGCCTTAACACTTCCTACGATAAATTCATCCGCACAACCGACGCCGACCACGAAAAGGCTGTACAGAGAATTTTCACCAAGCTTTACGAGCAGGGGGATATTTACAAAAGCACCTATGAGGGAAAATACTGTGTTCCCTGCGAGTCATTTTATACCGAATCCCAGTTGGTAGATGGTAAATGTCCCGACTGCGGCAGAGAGGTTGTGGACGCAAAAGAGGAGGCTTACTTCCTGAAATTAAGCAAATATCAGGATAAGCTGCTCGAATACTACGAACAGCACCCCGATTTTATCAAGCCCGAATCCCGAAAAAATGAGATGATAAACAACTTTTTAAAGCCGGGACTTCAAGACCTTTGCGTTTCCCGCACCTCCTTTAAGTGGGGAGTGCCGGTTGAATTTGACGATAAACACATTATTTATGTTTGGATTGACGCACTTTCCAACTATATTACGGGTATCGGATACAATCCCGACGGCAGTACCGATAAGTTTAGCGAGCTCTGGCCTGCCGACCTGCATGTTATAGGCAAGGATATTGTGCGCTTCCACACCATTTATTGGCCCATTATATTAATGGCGTTAGGTCTGCCCCTGCCCAAGCAGGTTTTAGGGCATCCTTGGGTGCTTGTGGGGGAGGACAAAATGTCAAAATCCAAGGGTAATGTGGTTTATGCCGATGAATTGGCAAAGCGCTTCGGTGCCGATGCGGTCCGTTACTATCTGCTTTCTCAAATGCCCTTCGGTAATGACGGAACCTTTACCTATGAAAGCTTTATAAATGTCTTTAACGCCGACCTTGCAAATACTATAGGCAACCTTGTAAGCCGTACTGCGGCTATGACCAAAAAGTATTTCGGCGGTACAGTTGTGAAGCACGAACTGACCGAGGATTTAGATAAAGAGCTTTTCGATTTTGCTAAGACCTGTACCCAAAAATATCATAAATGTATGGACGCTTACCTTAACGCCGATGCCTGTAGCGCCATTTTGGATTTGGCAAAGCGTTGCAACAAGTATATTGACGAAACAATGCCCTGGGCACTTGCAAAGGACGAGGCGCAAAAAGACCGCCTTAACGATGTGCTTTACAATTTATTAGACCTTATTAAAATTATAGGCACCCTTCTAAGACCTATTATGCCCGACACGGCGAAAAACATCGCAGGGGACAGTATCAGCGAAGAGCTTCGTGCCCCTAACAGCTACACACCCGAACACACAGCTAACCTCTTCCCCCGTTTGGATACTGAAAAGGTTTTAGCCGAAATCGCCGCCGAACAAGAGGCAAAGGCAGAGCCCGAAAAAATTGAGGGTATTGCACAAATCGGTATAGAGGATTTTGCAAAGGTTGAGCTGAAGGCCGCTAAAATCACCGCCTGTGAGCCTATTCCGAAAGCGAAAAAGCTTTTGAAATTAACCCTTGATGACGGCAGCGGAACGCCGAGAACAGTAGCATCGGGCATTGCTAAGTACTACACACCCGAGGAGCTTATCGGCCACACCGTAATCGTTGTGGCAAACCTAAAGCCCGCAAAGCTCTGCGGTGTCGAGTCAAACGGTATGATTTTAGCCGCCGACTGTGCCGATGATGATGTCAAGGTGTTATTTATCGACAATGTCCCTGCGGGAAGTAAGATAAGATGAGTGATTTTTTAGAGGAAAGCCCTTTAAGCGAACACCCAATTTTTGACAGCCACGCCCACTATGACGATGCAAAATTCAACGGGATCCGTGATGAGCTTTTAGAGTCTCTGCCCCGTCACGACGTATGCGGTGTAATCAACTGCGGGTGCGATATTAAGTCTTCTAAAACAGCTCTCTCCTTTGCTGAAAAATACCCCTACATTTACGCCGCAGTAGGTGTTCACCCCGAGAATATCGGCGGCGGAACGGCGGCGGAAATAGGGGAGCTTGCAAAGCATAAAAAGTGTGTTGCGATAGGTGAAATCGGGCTTGACTACTACTGGGTTTCGGACAATAAGGAGGAACAAAAGGCCCTTTTCGAGGAACAGTTAATTCTTGCAAATAAGCTGGGTCTCCCCGTTATCGTCCACGACCGAGACGCCCACGCAGATACCCTTGAGCTTCTTAAAAAGCACCGCCCAAGGGGTGTTGTTCACAGCTTTTCGGGCAGTCGTGAAATGGCAAAAGAAATACTGGAATTAGGTATGTATATCGGAATCGGGGGAGTTATAACCTTTAAAAATGCAAAAAAGCTCCCCGAGATTGTTGAAATGTTGCCCGAGGACCGCTTTTTGCTTGAAACCGACGCTCCCTATTTAACCCCTGTTCCCTACAGAGGGGAAATAAATAATTCGGCTATGATTTATTATACCGCAAAAAAAATTGCCGAAATCAGAAACTCCACGGTCGAAGGTATCCTTTCTTCGGCAAGGAAAAACACAGAAAATTTATTCGGTATATAGTATATTTGACCCCGCATTTACAGATAATAAATCTGAAAGCGGGGTGATTTTTAATGGAAAACAACCAGAACAAGAACAACCAGAACAAGAATAACCAGAATAACAACCAGAACAAAAATAACCAGAACAAGAATAACCAGAATAACAACCAGAACAAGAACAACAATAATAACAACAATTTATAATTAATACTGAAAAAACCGCCCCGAAAGGAGCGGTTTTAAATTTTTTTATTTTAATCTTTACTGAAATCCTCGAGAATAAGTCCTTCGTTGCGTTCCTCTGCCCAGTTAATGTTCCACTCGCTTGTAAATATTAAGAGATTATTGTTTTTGAAGTCCTGCACCCACTTAGTGTCCGAAGTAAGGTTGAGGGCTTTAATATCAATATCCTTATTCTTTACCCAACGGATATACGAATACGGCAGGTCGTTGCGGATTACATCAACGCCGTATTCGTTTTTAAGACGGTATTCCAGCACCTCTAACTGCAATACACCTACAACGCCAACTATTACCCGCTCCATACCCGTGTTGGGCTCACGGAAAATCTGTATTGCACCCTCTTGGGCTATCTGCTCGACTCCCTTCACAAATTGCTTTCTTTTAAGGCTGTCCTTCTGTTCAATAATGGCAAAATGTTCCGGAGCAAAGGTAGGTATTCCCTCGTACTTAACCTGCATTTTCTGTGAACATACGGTGTCTCCTATGGAATAAATACCAGGGTCGAAAACTCCGATAATATCCCCTGCATAGGCCTCGTTTATAACCTGCCGTTCCTCCGCCATCATCTGCTGAGGCTGAGAAAGCCTAACAGGCTTTCCCGCCTGAACATGGTAATAGTCGGCTCCCCTCTCAAATTTCCCCGAGCATATACGGAAGAAGGTTACCCTGTCACGATGGTTTTTATTCATATTCGCCTGAATTTTAAAGGCAAAGGCCGAAAATTTCTCATCAAAGGGGCTTATTTCCTTACCCTCGGAAATGCGAGGCAAAGGTGAAGTCGTCATTTTAAGGAAGTTTTCAAGAAAGGGCTCTATTCCGAAGTTGGTAAGCGCCGAGCCGAAGAATACCGGCGTAAGCTCACCCTTTCTAACCTTTTCGATATCAAATTCAAAGCTTGCCCCGTCAAGCAGCTCTATCTGGTCAACAAGCTCGGCACGCTGGTACTCGCCTATAAGCTCATCTAACTTTTCGGTATCGGTAATGTCGCATTTAATTGCGTTCAGCCTTTCCTGACCCTTATGAAACTCGTTAAAGGTTAAAATTTCCCGCTTGTCACGGTCAAAAACGCCCTTGAAGCTCACCCCACACCCGATAGGCCAGTTCACGGGATAGGTGCCTATGCCGAACTCCTTTTCAAGCTCATCAAGCAGTTCAAAAGAGTCTCTCGCCTCACGGTCAAGCTTATTGATAAATGTGAAAATCGGGATATGCCGCATAGCGCATACCTTAAAGAGCTTCCTTGTTTGCGCCTCTATACCCTTTGCCGCATCAATTACCATAACCGCACTGTCCGCCGCCATAAGGGTGCGGTAGGTGTCCTCCGAGAAGTCCTGATGCCCCGGAGTGTCAAGTATATTTATACAGTAGCCCTCGTACTCAAACTGCATTACCGAGGAGGTTATGGAAATTCCACGCTGCTTTTCAAGCTCCATCCAGTCGGAAACTGCATGCTTTGCTGTGGCCTTTCCCTTAACAGAGCCTGCGGTCTGTATTGCACCTCCGTAAAGAAGGAATTTTTCTGTAAGTGTGGTTTTACCCGCATCAGGGTGGGATATGATAGCAAACGTGCGCCGTCTTCCAATTTCTCGTTCTAATTCGGTCACCGAAACTTCTCCTTTGAACTTTAATTACCGATTAATAATTTTACCATAAAGTGCGCAGATTATCAACAACGATTTTCGCAAAAAAACCGCCCCTGACGGAGCGGTTTTCAATTACTACGGTTTAGTACCCACATTATCGGCGCAAAATACGGAATTTGCCGTATATACCTTTTGGCTGCGCCGCGCCCAATGTGACTACTAAATCTGTTTAATGACAGCAAGCCTTGCCGTCAAATGAGAGTTATACCAACTCGATAATCGCCATCTCGGCAGCGTCACCGCGGCGAGGACCGGTTTTAACAATCCTGCAATAACCGCCGTTTACATCCTTATACTTGGGAGCGATTTCGTTGAAGAGCTTTGCTACAACATCCTCCTTAGTAATAAAGGCCATTGCCTGACGCTTAGTGTTAAGATTGTTATCCTTAGCGAGTGTAATATACTTCTCTGCCATTGATCTTACTTCTTTGGCGCGGGTCACAGTAGTCTCAATTCTGCCATTTTCAAGCAGATATGTCACCATAGCTCTGAGCATGGCGGTTCTGTGATCGCTGGTTCTTCCGAGTTTACGGGTTCCCGGCATTTCTATTCACTCCTTAACAGTGTGATTTTGCTTTAATGATTTATTCGTCGTCATGCTTGAGGGTAAAGCCAAAGGAATTAAGCTTTGCGATAACCTCTTCAAGCGACTTGCGGCCCAAGTTCCTTACCTTCATCATATCCTCTTCGGACTTGTTGATAAGGTCTTCAACCGTGTTGATGCCTGCGCGCTTCAGGCAGTTGAAGCTGCGAACAGATAAATCCAATTCATCGATGGTGAGATCGAGAACCTTTTCTTTCTCGTTATCACTCTTCTCTGCCATAATGCTCTGAGCCTCACTGGCACCCTCTGTAAGGTCAAGGAACAGCTCAAAATGCTCAATGAGCACCTTGGCGGACATTGAAACCGCCTCGTTTGCCTTAATAGAGCCGTCTGTCCAAACCTCAAGAGTAAGCTTGCCCTTATCGGTAACATTACCTACACGGGTATTATCAACCGTGAAGTTAGCCTTGAGCACAGGCGTATAAATAGAGTCAACGGGAATCACGCCGATTACATTCTGCGCCGGTCTGTTCTGCTCGGCGGGTACATAGCCCCTGCCCTTGTCGAGAGTCATCTCCATATTGAGCTTTGCTCCCGCATCAAGCGTGGCAATATACATATCGGGGTTTAAAATCTCAACCTCGGAATCGGCCTGGATTGAAGCGGCAGTAACCACTGAGGGGCCCTCTGCCTCAATATAAATCTTCTTCGCCGTATCGGCATGGAGCTTTGCAATCAAACCCTTGATATTGAGGATGATTTCGGTTACATCCTCTTTTACTCCGGGAATGGTGGAAAACTCATGCACAACACCGTCAATCTTAACCGAGGTAACGGCTACGCCCGGCAAAATGGATAAAAGCACCCGTCTCATACTGTTGCCGAGGGTTGTAGCATAGCCACGCTCCAGCGGCTCCATAACGAATTTGCCGTACTTGCCATCCGCGGTAAGTTCTACGGTATCTATTCTGGGCTTTTCAATTTCTATCATTTAAAAGCTCCGTTTCTCCGTACTGTATTTTTTATGCCGCCGCATCTGTACGGGAAATGCGGTGGAAAGCTGACAAAAACCTAAGGTTATTACTTAGAGTAGAACTCAACGATGAGCTGCTCGTCAACAGGAGCATCAATCTGGTCTCTTGTGGGCAGAGCGATAACCTTTGCTGTAAGCTGGTCACGGTTGATATCAATCCACTGGGGAACAGGTCTTGCACTGTTAGCCTCAACAACCGCTTTAATCTTTTCGCTGCCGCGGCTCTTCTCGCAGATAGAAACAACGTCGCCTGCCTTTAAGAGATAGGAAGCGATATCTACACGCTTGCCGTTTACCTCAAAATGGCCGTGACCTACGAGCTGACGGGCTTCTGCTCTTGAAGAAGCAAAGCCAACTCTGTAAACAACATTATCGAGACGGCTTTCAAGTATTCTTAAAAGGTTGTCGCCGGTAATGCCTTGCTTTCTTTCAGCAATTTCAAAATAATGATGGAACTGATTTTCCTGAACACCGTAGAAGCGTCTTGCGGTCTGCTTAGCACGAAGCTGCATACCGTATTCAGACGATTTCTTTCTGCCCTGTCCGTGCTGGCCGGGAGCGTAGCCCCTTAAAGCAACAGAGCATTTATCCGAGTAGCAGCGCTCGCCCTTGAGGAACAGCTTCTGACCCTCACGTCGGCAAAGTCTGCAAACTGCACCGGTATATCTTGCCATCTATTACACCTCCAAAATTTTAACTGCAACTGTTGTTGCAAAGATAAGTTATAATCGATTATACACGTCTTCTCTTGGGAGGACGGCAGCCATTATGGGGAATGGGGGTTACATCCTTAATAAGACTAACCTCAAGACCCGCAGTCTGCAGTGCGCGGATAGCCGCTTCACGTCCTGCTCCCGGACCCTTAACATACACTTCAACAGTCTTAAGACCGTGCTCCATAGCAGCCTTTGCAGCGGTTTCAGCCGCACTCTGCGCCGCAAACGGAGTAGACTTTCTTGAACCTCTGAAACCTAACTCACCGGCAGATGCCCATGAAAGAGCGTTGCCCTGTGTATCGGTGATGGTAACGATAGTATTGTTGAAGGTAGACTGGATATGGGCTGAGCCACGCTCGATATTCTTTTTCTCACGGCGACGGCGAGTACCTGCCGTCTTGCCCTTTGCAGTAGCCATATTATCTTCCTCCTACTTATTTCTTCTTATTAGCTATGGTCTTCTTAGGACCCTTGCGTGTACGCGCGTTTGTTTTAGAGCGCTGTCCTCTTACGGGCAGACCCTTTCTGTGGCGCAGACCGCGATAGCTTCCGATTTCGATAAGTCTCTTAATATCAAATGCAATGGTACGGCGACGGTCACCCTCAACCTGAAGGTTATGGTCGATGTATTCACGCAGCTTGGAAATATCGTCCTCGGTTAAGTCCTTGACACGGGTATCGGGATTGATTCCTGTATCAGCAAGGATTTTTTTAGATGTTGTAAGACCGATTCCGAAGATATAAGTGAGTCCTATTTCAACTCGCTTCTCGTTCGGAAGATCAACACCAGCAATTCGTGCCATTTATCAATGCACCTCCATATTTTTTACTCGAGCGCAATTAACCCTGACGCTGTTTGTGCTTGGGGTTTTCGCAGATAACCATTACCTTGCCCTTGCGCTTGATAATTTTGCATTTTTCGCAAATTTTTTTAACAGAAGGTCTGACTTTCATTCGATTTTGCCTCCTTTAAATTCTTGACTGTTACTTGCTTCGCCAGGTTATACGGCCTTTAGACAGGTCGTATGGAGACATTTCAACAGTCACCTTGTCACCCGGCAATATGCGAATGAAATTCATACGCAGCTTGCCTGAAATGTGAGCAAGAATGGTATGTCCCCCCTGAATTTCTACCTTAAACATTGCGTTAGGCATCGCCTCAACAACTACGCCTTCAAGCTCTATCATATCCTCTTTGGACATCTTGGCTCCTCCTTTACAAAACGGAATCTCTGTAAACCGCAAGAGCTCGTCTCAACGATTTATCTGTACTGTAACTGTCTTCATCGAGCACGGTATTAGTAAGCGCTAAGTGCTTGGGATTTTTTCGTTTCGGTCGACTGAGCGGGCGTTCCTTACCGTCACATACGAAAAGGAAACCGTCCTCCTCCTTTACAACCACAAGAAAATATCCCCTATCACGCCCCGATTTTGAACAAACTATTCGTCCTATCATATCAAGTCCTCAAATTAAGGTCATAATCTTAGGACCGTCTGCGGTAATTGCTACCGTATGCTCGAAATGTGCGGATAATGACCCGTCCTTGGTTAAAACAGTCCACCCGTCGGGCTGTACCTCGACGCCCGCCGCTCCGGCATTGACCATCGGCTCAATGGCGATTGTCATTCCGGGCATTAAACGAACGCCCCTGCCCGGAGTGCCAAAATTCGGAACCTCGGGAGCTTCATGCAAGTGAGTCCCCACACCGTGGCCGACAAACTGACGGACAACCGTGTAACCCCTTGCCTCAACATACGCCTGTACTGCGTGACCTATATCACCGACCCTGCCGCCCGCACACGCCGCCTTGATGCCCTCGTAAAGGCTTTCTCGGGTCGTGTCCATCAGCCGCTTCGCCTCCTCGGAGATGTCTCCGCAGGCGAAAGTGGCGGCATTGTCACCGTGATAACCGTCAAACTTAGCGCCGAGGTCAATACTTACTATATCCCCCGCACGAAGCTTCCGCTTTGCAGACGGTATGCCGTGAATCACTTCGTTGTTGATTGATATACAGGCGGTAGCGGGATAACCCTCATAGTTCTTAAAGTTGGGCTCGCCCCCCTGACTTCGGATATATTCCTCTGCCAGACGATCAAGCTCAGCTGTAGTGACTCCGGGCTCCACCGCTTTGCCGGCTGTTTGTAATGCTCCGGCCGATATTCTGCAAGCTTCCTTCATTATCTTAAGCTCACGGCCGGTTTTAAGCACTATCATACCTGATTCTCCAGTGCGTCAAGCACAAGGCGGGTTGTATCCTCAACCTTATCCTGACCCTCTACTGTAATCAGCTTTCCGCAGCTCTTGTAAAAATCCTTGAGCGGCTCGGTTTGCTCGTGATAAACATTAAGTCTGTTTTTCACCGTCTCGGGCTCATCGTCCTTACGGATTACAAGCTTACCACCGCACAGGTTGCAGACACCCTCTACCTCGGGCTTTTTAAACTCAGTATGGTAGCTGGCTCCGCACTTTTCACAAACCCGTCTGCCGGACATACGCTTTACGATTTCCTCGTCGGCAACCTCAATAGAGAGGGCGGCGTCAATCACAAAGCCCATATCGTCAAGGGCAACCGCCTGCGGAATCGTACGAGGGAAGCCATCTAAAATATAGCCTTCCTTGCAGTCAGCTTCGCTTAAACGCTCCTTGATAATGCCGATAACCACATTATCGGGAACGAGCTCCCCCGCATCGATGTATGATTTTGCTTTAAGACCCATTTCTGTGCCGTTCTTAAGGGCGGCACGGATTATATTTCCTGTCGAAATGGTGGGAATGTTATATTTTTCGGAGATTATCTCTGCCTGAGTGCCTTTCCCCGCACCCGGCGCTCCTAAAAGAATAAGCTTCATAAAATTCTCCTTATTCTTAATCGAGGAATCCCTTATAATGACGCATCATCATCTGGGATTCAAGATTACGAACCGTGTCAAGCGCAACACCAACCATAATCAGCACCGAAGTACCGCCAAGCGAAATATTAATTGTGCCGACAGAACCGATAACGATAGGAAGAATTGCAATTACGCTCAAGAAGAGAGCACCCATAAGGGTAATTCTTGACAGGATTTTTGAAATAAAGTCCGATGTAGGCTTTCCGGGGCGTATTCCGGGGATTGCGCCACCCTGCTTGCGCAGGTTGTTTGCCATTTCAACCGGATTAAACTGGATTGTAGCATAGAAATATGCAAATCCGATAATCAGGAGGAAATAAACCACCGCATAGAATATCCCTCTTACGCTAAAGAGCGACAAAGCCTTGTACCAGAAGCTTTCGGTATTCCTCATAAATGAGAGGATCATTGTCGGAAGCATCAAAATAGAGCTTGCGAAGATTATCGGCATAACACCCGACATATTTACCTTAATCGGTATATGCGTGTTCTGACCGCCGTACATCTTATTACCCACAACACGCTTTGCGTACTGTACGGGAACACGGCGCTCTGCCTCGGTCATCCAAACGACAAATAGAATTACCGCAAGGAACAAAAGGACTATTCCGATAACCGCAACCTTGTGGAGCTCCCAATTCATAATAAGATACTCGAAAGCCTGAGGACCGCGGGAAAGAATACCCGCAAAGAGCAGCATGGAAATACCGTTGCCGATACCCTTAACATCAATCTGCTCACCCAGCCACATAACAAGCGCCGAGCCCGCCGAAAAGGCGAGTACTATAACGAACGCCGCAAAAACGACAGCTCCGCCCGACACGCTTAAATAGTTGCTGTTCTTTAAATAGAAGAAATATGCAGTACCCTGAATGAGCGCCAAAAGCACCGTTGTATATCGGGTTATCTGCGCCAGCTTCTTCTGTCCCTCTTCTCCCTCTTTCTGCAAGCGCTCAAGATAGGGAATAGCAACGCAGAGAAGCTGAATTATAATGGAGGAGTTGATGTACGGGGTAACCGACATTGCGAAGATAGCGCCGTACTCAAGACCGCCTCCGGTTAAAATTGACAGGTAGCTGAAAAATTCATTTGTAGCTCCCGTTTCATTGGCCGCTTTTAGTGCCGCAACATCAATGTAGGGCACAGGAATAACAGAACCAATGCGGAAAATCAAAATGATGAAAACGGTAAAAAGAATCTTATTGCGAACTTCTTTTATTTTCCAGGCGTTTCTTAATGTTTCTAACATTAGATCACCTCAGCCTTTCCGCCTACGGAATTAATTTTTTCAGTGGCAGATGCCGAGAAAGCATTGAGCTTTACAGTGAGCTTCTTTGTAAGCTTTCCGTTGCCCAAAACCTTAACGGGAAGGTTCGCTTTCTTTATGATTCCCTTATCAGCCAAGACTTGAGCGTCAACAGTCGCACCGTCCTCGAATACTTCAAGAGCGGAGATATTGATGGCAACCCATTCCTCAGCAAAAATGTTATTGAAGCCGCGCTTCGGAACTCTTCTCTGGAGCGGCATCTGACCGCCTTCAAAACCGGGTCTCATACCGTGGCCTGCACGTGCCTTCTGACCCTTATGTCCCTTACCGGCTGTTTTTCCGTTTCCGGATCCGTGACCTCTGCCTATGCGCTTCGCCTCTTTAGTAGAGCCGAAAGCCGGAGCTAATTCATGCATTTTCATTGTTCGCACCTCCTTGCTTAATTAGCGCGGTTGAACCGCATTTCCGTAAACATTTACGGATAAAGGATTATTTTGCAGGACTTACCTCGATAAGATGGGAAATCTTATTGATCTTGCCCTTGGTCTGCTCGTTATCAGGCTGAATTCTCTCATCGCCGATTTTGTAAAGACCGAGAGCGTTAGCGGTAGCAATCTGATCCTTCTTGGCACCTATTGTGCTCTTTACCAGCTTTATTTTAAGGCTAGCAGCCTTTTTTGTTGCCATAACGCTGCTCCTCCTTAACCTATAATTTCCTTGACGGACTTGCCTCTTACAGCCGCAACCTCTTCAGCGCTGCGAAGCGATGCAAGACCCGCTACAGTGGCTCTTACCACATTGCAAGGATTGTTTGAGCGTAAAGCCTTGGTACGAATGTCGGAAATGCCGACAGTCTCTACTACCGCACGAACTGCGCCGCCGGCAATAACGCCGGTACCGGGAGCAGCAGGCTTTAAGAGAACACGGCCTGCGCCGAATTCACCGATTACCTCGTGCGGGATTGTGGTACCCTTTAAGGATACCTTTATAAGATTCTTTTTAGCGTCTTCAATTCCCTTGCGGATAGCATCGGGAACTTCGCCTGCTTTACCGAGTCCGTAGCCTACAATGCCGTTGCCGTCGCCAACAACCACCAAGGCGGCAAACTTCATAATGCGTCCGCCCTTGACAGTCTTGGAAACACGGTTTATAGCAACTACTCGCTCTTTTAAATCTAATGTTGATGCGTCAATATTTGTAGCCAAAAGTATTCCTCCTTATTAGAACTTAAGGCCGCCCTCACGGGCACCTTCGGCAAGCTCCTTGACACGGCCGTGATAAACGTATCCGCCGCGGTCAAAAACAACCTCGGTGATGCCCTTAGAAACGGCGCGTTCAGCAATTAACTTTCCAACCTTGCGTGCACCCTCTGCGTTGCCGCCGGAAATTCCAAAGTCCTTCTCGTTTGAGGACGCAGCTGCGAGTGTAACACCGTTTACATCATCGATAAGCTGGGCGTAAATGTTGCTGTTGGAGCGGAATACATCAAGGCGGGGACAAGCCGCTGTGCCGCTTATCTTAGAACGAACGCGGGCATGGCGCTTAAGTCTTGCCTTATTGGTATCAGGCTTGTTAACCATTGTTTGTACACTCCTTTATTATTTCTTAGCACCCTTGGCGGCCTTACCTTCCTTGCGGCGGATATGCTCGTCAGCGTACTTAATACCCTTGCCCTTGTACGGCTCGGGGGGACGCTTCTCACGAACTTCTGCTGCAAACTGACCGACCTGCTGCTTATCTGTACCGCTGATAACTATCTGGTTAGGAGACGGTACATCGATTGTGATTCCGTCTATCTCCGGCATAATAACCTGATGAGAATAGCCGAGATTCATAACAAGATTCTTTCCCTGCTTCTGTGCACGGTAACCTACGCCGTTAACCTCAAGCGTTTTTGAATAGCCATTGGTTACACCCTCAACCATATTTGCTACGAGGGTACGGGTAAGACCGTGAAGCGCACGGTGATTTTTGTTGTCCGACGGGCGGGTAACAACTATCTCGCTGCCCTCCACTGCGACGGTGATTTCGGGATTAAAGGTGTTCTCAAGTGTGCCTTTGGGGCCCTTAACAGTAACCTTGCTTCCGTCAATCTTAACATCTACACCGGCAGGAATTGCGATAGGCTTCTTTCCTATTCTTGACATTCCTTGGCACCTCCTTACCAGACATAAGCGAGGACTTCGCCGCCAACATTGGCCTTGCGTGCCTGCTTATCTGTCATTATGCCCTTAGAGGTGGAAAGGATTGCTATGCCGAGGCCCTTCATAACCTTAGGCATATCCTCTACATTTGTATAAATACGCAGTCCCGGCTTGGACACACGCCTAATGCCGCTTATAGCCTGCGATTTATTCTGGCCGTACTTCAAAGTGATATGAATTACGCCCTGCTTTCCGTCTTCCTCGACCTGAAAGCTTGTTATATATCCCTCGTCATGTAAAATCTGGGCGATAGCCTTTTTTACATTTGACGCAGGAACATCTACCGAATCATGCTTTGCAGCAGAAGCATTACGGATTCTCGTAAGCATATCTGCTATAGTATCGCTGATTTGCATGTCGTCAACCTCCTTTTGCGTTCTGCCTTACCAGCTTGCCTTCTTCACTCCGGGAATCTCACCCTTATAGGCAAGCTCTCTGAAGCATATACGGCAAATGCCGTACTTGCGAAGATAAGCGTGCGGGCGACCGCAGATTTTACATCTGTTGTACTCTCTTGTAGAAAACTTAGCAGGTCTTGCCTGCTTAACTTTCATAGCAGTCTTAGCCATAATTCTTCTCCTTATCTCGCAAACGGAGCGCCCATAAGTGTGAGTAACTCGCGGGCCTCTTCATCTGTTTTTGCAGTGGTGACAAAGATAATGTCCATTCCGCGGACCTTATCGATTTTGTCATACTCAATCTCAGGGAATATTAACTGCTCCTTAACGCCCATAGCATAGTTGCCACGGCCGTCAAAAGCGTTGGGATTGATTCCTCTGAAGTCTCTAACCCTCGGAAGAGCGGCGTTGAAAAGTCTGTCAACGAATTCATACATACGCTCGCCTCTGAGAGTTACTTTTGCACCTATCGGCATACCCTCACGGAGCTTGAAGTTCGCAACCGACTTCTTAGCACGGCAGGGGATTGCTTTCTGACCGGTGATGAGGCCCAAGTCACGGACGATAGCGTCTATAACCTTGGTGTTTTCCTTGGCCTCGCCGGCGCCTACATTGATAACGACCTTTTCGAGCTTCGGAATCTGCATAACGCTCTTGTAGCCGAATTTAGTCATCAATGCGGGTGCTATTGAAGCTTTATATTCATTAGCTAATGTTGACATTGTCAGTTCCTCCTACTCTTAAAAAGTCTCGCCGCATTTTTTGCACATGCGGTCCTTTTTGCCGTCCTCATAGATTTTGGTTCCTACTCTTGTGGGCTTATTGCACTTCGGGCAAACAACCTGAACCTTGCAGGCGTAAATTGCACCCTCGGTCTCAATAATGCCGGACGGATCGCCCGCCTTACGGGGCTTTACATGCTTTTTAACCTTGTTGATTCCCTCAACGATTACCTTACCCTCTTTGGGGCTGACCTCGAGTACCTTACCGGTCTTCTTGCGGTCCTTTTTGTCTCCTGTGAGAAGCATTACGGTATCGCCTGTTTTAATGTGAAGCTTACTCATATTCTTTTCTACCTCCCATTAAAGTACTTCGGGAGCCAAGGACAGGATCTTGGTGTAATCCTTGTCACGCAGCTCTCTGGCTACAGGCCCGAAAATACGGGTTCCTCTCGGATTCTTGTCATCACGGATGATAACAGCCGCATTTTCGTCGAATCTGATGTATGTGCCGTCATTGCGGCGAAGACCTTTTGCGGAACGAACCACAACTGCCTTTACAACATCGCCCTTCTTAACTGTACCGCCGGGAGCGGCCTTTTTAACAGAAGCAACGATGACATCGCCGATGTTGGCATACCTCCTTCTGGAGCCTCCAAGAACACGGATGCACATAATTTCCTTTGCACCGGTGTTGTCGGCAACCTTGAGGTAACTCTGTTGTTGTATCACAGTGTTTTCCTCCTTGTAAGGCTTACTTAGCCTTTTCGATTATTTCAACCACACGCCATCTTTTATCCTTGGAGAGTGGTCTGGTCTCCATAATAAGAACTCTGTCGCCAACGCCACAGGAATTATTCTCATCATGAGCTTTGAGTCTTATTGTGTTTTTGATAATCTTCTTATAAAGCGGGTGCTTTACGTTGTCCTGAATGGCAACTACAACGGTTTTATCCATCTTGTCGCTGGCAACGATGCCCACTCTTGTTTTACGAAGGTTTCTTTCGCTCATTTAGCTTTTCCTCCCTCTTTTAAGCGTCTGCGCTGTCGTTTTTAAGCTCGTTCTCGCGAATAACGGTCTTAATGCGAGCGATATCTTTCTTGACAGCAACTATACGCATGGGGTTTTCGAGCTGATTAATGGCGAGTTGGAAACGCAGATTAAATAATTCTTCTTTAAGCTTTGTCAACTGCTCATTAAGCTCGGGCAAAGTGCTTTGTCTGATTTCCTTTGCATTCATTACTGCTCACCACCCATTTCCTGCTTAGTTACAAACTTGCACTTAATAGGAAGTTTGTTTGCGGCGAGACGCATAGCCTCACGGGCAAGCTCCTCGCTGACTCCGCCGATTTCGAACATTACACGGCCGGGCTTAACGACCGCTACCCAGTACTCAGGAGAGCCTTTACCTGAACCCATTCGGGTCTCAGCCGGCTTCTCAGTAATCGGCTTATCCGGGAAAATTTTAATCCATACCTGACCGCCGCGCTTAATATAACGTGTCATAGCGATACGGGCAGCTTCGATCTGATTGGAGGTTATCCACGCGGGCTCTAAAGCCTGAAGACCGTAATCGCCGTGGGTTACAGTATTGCCTCTTAAGGCTGTACCGGTAAGACGGCCGCGATGTACTCTGCGGTATTTAACACGCTTCGGCATTAACATTAGCGGGCTCCTCCTTCCTTTTTAGCCTTGCGGTTATCAGCAAGAACCTCGCCCTTGTAAATCCAAACCTTTACGCCGATACGACCGTAGGTGGTATTTGCCTCAGCAAAACCGTAGTCAATGTCTGCTCTTAAGGTCTGAAGCGGGATAGTGCCCTCGTGATACTGCTCGCTTCTTGCGATTTCAGCACCGCCTAAGCGACCTGAAACCTGTGTTTTAATACCCTTTACGCCGAGTCTCATAGCTCTTCCAATGGAAAGCTTCATGGCACGGCGGAAGGAAATACGCTTTTCAAGCTGTGCCGCAATATTCTCGGCAACAAGCTGTGCATTAGCGTCGGGATTCTTAATCTCAACGATGTTGATAACAACCGGCTTGCCAAGCATCTGCTGGCAGGTGGCACGCAGCTTTTCAATTTCGCTGCCGTTGCGTCCGATTACCATACCCGGCTTTGCGCAGTGGATGTGTAATCTTACACGCTTGTCATCGCGTTCGATTTCGATTTTGGCAATACCTGCTGTGAAGAGTGCCTTCTTCAGGTATTTACGGAGGTTGTAGTCCTCAACCAATGTATCGCCAAAGTTTTTATCTTCGACAAACCAACGCGAGTTCCAGTTTTTAATTACGCCCACACGGAAACCGTGGGGATTAACCTTCTGGCCCATAACTTAACCTCCTTAATTAATCTTCGCGTTCTTTAAGAACGATTGTCATATGGCTTGTTCTCTTTAAGATTCTGTGAGCTCTGCCGTGATCTTTCGGACGGATTCTCTTAAGAGTCGGTCCGGGGCAAACAAAGCACTCGGCAACATAAAGCTTTGAAACATCCATATTGTGATTGTTTTCTGCATTCGCCATAGCTGACGCTAAAAGCTTCTCTAAATACTCGCAAGCGGACTTAGGAGTAAACTTGAGTATAGCCATAGCCTTGTCAGCATCCTGATTACGGATTAAATCCATAACAATCTTCACCTTACGGGGTGAAATACGGGCGTATTTAAGTGTAGCCCTTGCTTCCATAGTTAAACTCTCCTTTCAGCCGCTTACTTACCGGTAGTTTTTGAACCGGCATGACCCTTAAAGGTTCTTGTCGGTGCGAACTCACCGAGCTTGTGACCAACCATATCCTCGGTTACATAAACCGGAACATGCTTGCGACCGTCATGAACCGCAAAAGTATGTCCGACGAAATCGGGGAAAATGGTCGAGGAACGGCTCCAGGTCTTAAGCACTCGCTTTTCACCGGCTTCGTTCATTTCTTTGACTCTCTTGAGCAGTACAGGCTGCACATAAGGGCCTTTTTTAATGCTTCTTCCCATGATGAAATCTCCTTTCGTCGAATTACTTACGGCGCTTTACGATATATTTATCGGTGTGCTTGTTCTTCTGACGGGTCTTGTATCCGAGAGCAGGCTTGCCCCACGGAGTAACAGGGCCCGGACGGCCGATAGGTGACTTACCTTCACCACCGCCGTGGGGGTGATCGCAGGGGTTCATTACAGAACCGCGTACGGTAGGTCTCCAGCCCATATGACGCTTGCGGCCTGCTTTACCGTAGTTAACATTTGCATGCTCAGGGTTTGAAACCACACCTACGGTAGCCATACAGCCTGCGGGTACATTGCGGAGCTCGCCTGAAGGCAGACGAAGAAGCGCCATACCGTTTTCCTTAGCCATAAGCTGTGCCATATTTCCGGCGGAACGGGCAAGCTGTGCCCCCTTTCCGGGATAAAGCTCAATATTGTGCAGGAAGGTACCTACGGGAATATTTACGAGCGGAAGTGCGTTGCCGGGCTTAATGTCGGCATCGGGACCGCTGACTATTACATCGCCGACCTTTAAATCCTGCGGAGCGATGATGTAACGCTTCTCGCCGTCCTCATACTGAACGAGGGCGATAAAAGCTGAACGGTTCGGGTCATACTCAAGAGTCATAACAGTTGCGGGGATTCCAAAACGCTCTCTCTTGAAATCGATAACCCTGTACTTTCTGCGGTTTCCGCCGCCTCTGTGGCGAACGGTAATTCTGCCGTAGCTGTTGCGTCCGGCATTTTTCTTGATAGGCTCAAGCAAGCTTCTCTCAGGAGCAACCTTAGAAAGACCTGAATAATCCATTGTGGTCATATTACGGCGGCCCGGAGTAGTAGGCTTGTAATGTTTGATTGCCATTTGTTTCACTCTCCTATTTTGGCTTAGCGAAGTTTTTAGATTTAAACTTCATACATCACCGGAAATCCTTGATTTCCTTAAAGACGCTTAATTAGATAAGACCGTCAAAGAACTCAATCGGCTTTGAATCGGACTTTAAGGTAACGATTGCCTTTTTCCAAGAAGCTGTATAACCGCTATAGCGGCCCATACGCTTTTCCTTGCCTCTGACACTAATGGTGTTTACCTTAGCAACTTGGACCTTGAAAAGCTTTTCTACGGCGTCGGCAATTTCAATCTTGTTGGCGTCCTTTGCCACCTTAAAGGTGTACTTCTTATCGGCGATTCCCGACATACTTTTTTCGGTTATTACCGGAGCTATAATGATATCCTGTGCGGCTTTCATTATGCATACACCTCCTCAAGCTTTGCTACGGCATTCTTTACAACAACGAGTGTATCGGCGTTGATGATGTCGTAGGTGTTAATTGTGTTAACCTGCGCAGATTTAGCACCTGCGATGTTAGCAATGCTTTTAACAGCGTAAGCGTTATTGTCCTCAAGAACTACAAGGGTCTTCTTGCCCGCACCGATAGCCTTTAAGCAATCTGCAACGGTCTTGGTCTTGTAGGTGTCGAGCTTTAACTCGTCGAGAACTATCATATCGCCTGTAGCTACCTTATCCGACAAAGCGGACTTAAGAGCCAGCTTCTTAACCTTTTTGTTAAGAGAGTAGGAATAATCTCTCGGCTTCGGGGCATGAACGATACCGCCGTGTCTCCACTGGGGAGCTCTTGTGGAACCCTGTCTTGCGTGACCTGTTCCCTTCTGTCTCCACGGCTTTTTACCGCCGCCTGAAACCTCTGTACGGGTGAGAGTGGATTGTGTGCCCTGACGCTGGTTTGCAAGGTAGTTTACAACTGCCATATGCATTACAACTGCGTTGGGTACGATTCCGAAAACGGCGTCGCTAAGCGCAATTTCACCGACGCTTTTACCCGCCATATCGACTACTGCTATATTAGGCATAATTTAAAACACTCCTTCCCTTAAGCTTTAACGCTGTCGAAAAGAACCACGATTCCGCCCTTGGGTCCGGGAACGGCGCCCTTAACAGCAATTATGTTCTTCTCTGCGTCTACCTTAACGACACTGAGGTTCTGAACGGTTACTCGCTCATTACCGAGGTGTCCGGCCATTTTCTTGCCCTTGAAGACTCTTGAGGGGCTGGAGCAGGCGCCCAGTGAACCGCCGTGACGGTGAACAGGACCTGTACCGTGTGTCTCTTTAAGTCTTCCGAAATTCCAGCGCTTAATAGTGCCGGCGTAACCCTTACCTTTAGAAGTGCCGCGAACATCAACAGCGTCGCCCTCAGCGAAGACATCAGCCTTAATAATGTCGCCTACATTCATAGCGGAAGTATCCTCAAAGCGGAACTCACGAAGAACCTTCTTAGGAGCTACATCGCCTTTCTGGAAGTGACCCTTCTGGGGCTTGGTTACCTTAGAGGCCTTGAGGTCGCCGTAGCCTACCTGAACTGCCTCGTATCCGTCGTTCTCGGCTGTCTTTTTCTGCGAAATAACGCAGGGACCCGCTTCAATAACGGTTACCGGAACAACTTTTCCGTTTGCATCGAAAAGCTGGGTCATACCGAGCTTTTTACCGATGATACCCTTTTTCATTGTTTTTTCCTCCTTTGGTTATTGGTTGGTTAGCACCAACTTGACCGTAAGTGTGAATTTAGATTTTAGATATTAGAAGGGAGTATCGGAAAAACCGACTCTTATATAATGTACCGACGGCACACCGCAATCTAACATCTACTGTCTAACATCTGAATTGAAATTGAACTCAATTAGAGTTTGATTTCAATTTCCACACCGGCGGGGAGCTCAAGATTAGTCAAAGCCTCAACAGTCTTGTTGGAAGGTCTGATAATATCAATGAGCCTTTTGTGCGTTCTCGTCTCAAACTGCTCACGGCTGTCCTTGTACTTATGAACAGCACGGAGAATGGTAACGACTTCCTTCTCGGTCGGGAGCGGTACGGGTCCCGAAACCCTTGCACCTGTACGTTTAGCGGTTTCCACTATCTTTTCAGCGGACTGGTCTACAAGCGCATGGTCGTAACCTTTGATACGAATACGGATTTTTTCTTTCACTGCCATTGTGAAATTCGCCTCCTTAAATAGTTGGCGGGCAAAACTTACAACCTGCCGCGTTTTTCTTCACGGCACATTATAAAACCGGCATTGCTGGGGTTACAGACAATTCCGGACAGCGGATCGCTCCGCCGCTGTACACAAAAGCCGCAAGATCTTTTATGTACTCCATCTTTTTCGCCCGGTTTAAAATCGGACATACTCCGCGGAAATTTCCCGACTCAGGGTCGGCCACCTCCCGCATCATCGCATGTATCACGCCGCACTTACACAGCGTACCTTGGTATAATAACACAACAGGATAAAAAAATCAAGCCTTTTTTCGTATTTTTTTAAATTTTTTGATTATATATTGAACGGGACGGTAGCGGTACACGGTTTTCGACTTCATCAATTCCGTAAGGAATTGTATATCATCAAGCCGATAGTTTTTAATGCTCACCTAAAGGTGTGATAAGATACCAAGGCTATCGGCTTGGATAAAAAAATCTCGTTCCGAAGAACGAGATTTTTTGGCGGAGATGGAGAGATTCGAACTCTCGAACTCGTTTCCGAGTTACACGATTTCCAATCGTGCGCCCTCGACCGGACTAGGCGACATCTCCAAGCACATCGATTTACTGCCGATTATGACGGCAAAAACCATTATACATTGTATTGCCGAAAAAATCAAGTGTTTTTTCACTTTATTTTCAAATAGTCAAACTTATTTTATAATATCCCTTTATATTTAAGGTATATTGTGATTTTATGCAATAAAAGGAGCTGATAATACTGTCTATTGCGTCCGACATTATAAGGAGCACACCGATACCATTATTTTGTCAAGTCTTAAAGAAAAACAGCTGCGGTTACGAGATAAACAAAAAATCAAGCTTGCCTCCGGCGGCATGTGCAAGTTTAACGAAGCGAGACTTTACACCGCCTTTAAACGGCTCCCAGACAAGGGAGCCGTTGTTACGTTATTAGGCTTTGAATTTTCCGGCAATTTCATTAGCGGCGCTTTCAAGGTAATCGCAGGTAAAGCGCTCAAACTCGCCGTTGTCCACCATTGCGGAGAGAGACGGGTCAATCGGCATTTTACCGAGAAGCGGAACGCCAATTTCCTCCGCTACGCTCTCACTGCCCGATCCGAAAAGCTGAATTTTCTTTCCGCAATCAGGGCAAAGCACATAGCTCATATTCTCGATTATTCCGAATACGGGAATATTCATCATTTTCGCCATATTGTAGGCTTTTTTAACGATAAGCGAAACCAAATCCTGAGGAGAGGTTACAATTACCACGCCGTCAAGGGGAATTGTTTGGAAAACGGTGAGCGGTACATCGCCTGTTCCTGGCGGGCAATCGATAAGAAGATAATCAAGGTCCCCCCAAACAACATCTGTCCAAAACTGCTTAACTGCGCCCGCAATAACCGGTCCTCGCCAAAGCACGGGGGAATCCTTTTCTTCCAGCATCATATTAATAGAAATAATTTTAATACCTGTCTTAGTCTCGGCAGGAAGTATGCCTATTTCATTCTGCAAAGCCCGAGAATTAACCCCAAAGGTTTTGGGGATTGACGGGCCTGTAATATCCGCATCAAGAATACCTACGCTGTAGCCCATTCTTCTGAGCAGTACCGCAAGCATTGAGGTGGTCATAGACTTGCCTACGCCGCCCTTCCCGCTTACAACGCCGATTATATGCTTAATGTTATTGTATTCGCCTGTAGGCTCAATAAGGCTCTGGGGCTCACGGGAGGAACAGCTCTCCCCGCAGGAGGAGCAGTCGCCCGTACAGCCGCCGTTTTTGTTCTCTGACATATTAAAGGTCTCCTTTTGACATTTTTTTAAAAATAAGGCCCCCTTGCTTAAAGGGGGCTTTTATTTAATTATTCGGCAGCTACTGTTTCGGCTGCTTCCTCGGTTTCTGCTACGAACAAACCATCCTCTTCATTGAAGTCGGATTTTTCCTGCTCGTCATAAGCGGCGGGGTTGATTTCCTCGCAACGCATACCTGTTCCCGCAGGAACAAGCTTACCGATGATAACATTTTCCTTAAGACCGAACAGCGGGTCAACCTTGCCCTTAATAGCGGCCTCGGTGAGAACCCTTGTGGTCTCCTGGAAGGATGCGGCGGACAGGAAGGATTCCGTCGCCAAGGAAGCCTTGGTAATACCGAGCAGGGTGGCACGGTAGGTAGCCTTGGTAAGCCCCTCTTCGCCTGCATCGATTCTTTCCTGAACCTTTGCGTTTGCATCGGCTATTTCCTTATATTCATAGCTTACATTCTGTAACAGGTCTGTAGAGCCGGCATCTATAACACGGAGCTTTCTCATCATCTGACGGACGATAACCTCAATGTGCTTATCGTTAATGTCAACACCCTGTGTACGGTAGGCGTTCTGAATCTCGGCGATGATATATTCTTCAACCGCCTCGGGTCCCTGAGCCTCCAAGATATCCTGGGGATACTTAGCGCCCGGAATCAGCATATCGCCTGCCTTAACCTCGTCGCCGTCCTTTACAAGACAACGCACGCCGTAAGGAATGGTAACCTTTTCTTCGGTTTTAAGCTCGTCATTAGTGATAACAACGACATTGCTCTTCTTTTCCTCGACTATGCGCACTCTGCCGTCAATCTTGGCGATAAGGGCGCATCTCTTAGGTCTTCTTGCCTCAAACAGCTCTTCAACACGGGGAAGACCCTGTGTGATATCCTCGGTGCTGGCGATACCGCCGGTATGGAAGGTACGCATTGTAAGCTGTGTACCCGGCTCACCAATTGACTGTGCGGCGACAATGCCCACAGCCTCGCCCGTGGTAACAGGCTTGCTTGTAGCAAGGTTTCTGCCGTAGCACTTCTTACATACGCCGTGGTGGCTGTGGCAGGTAAGAACCGAGCGAATCTCAATTCTGGTGATGCCCGCATCAACGATTTTCTTAGCTCCCTCGCCCGTAACCATATCCTCATGAGACCAGATAATCTCCCCTGTTTCGGGGTGAACTGCGTCGTGGAGCAGATATCTGCCCTCTAAGCGTTCCTCAAGGGGCTCTAAGATATGGTTGCCGTCCTTAATATCGAATATGGTTAGACCTTCCTCGGTACCGCAATCGTCCTCACGAACAATAACATCCTGCGCAACATCAACGAGACGGCGGGTAAGATAACCCGAGTCGGCAGTACGAAGCGCAGTATCGGCAAGACCCTTACGGGCACCGCGGGAGGAGATAAAGTACTCGAGTACATTAAGACCCTCACGGTAATTGGCACGGATGGGAACCTCAATTACCTTACCTGCGGTATTTGCGATAAGTCCGCGCATACCTGCAAGCTGTCTGATCTGGCTCATAGAACCACGGGCGCCCGAGTCAGCCATCATAAAGATAGGATTGAACTCGTCAAGGTTGCCCCTAAGAGCGTCCGCAACATCCTCGGTAGCCTTGTTCCATATTTCAATAATATGGCGGCTACGCTCCTCGTTGCTTATAAGACCCCTTCTGTAATCACGGGTTACAAGGTCAATCTGATTTTCAGCGGCGGCAAGAATTTCCTTCTTGGCGGGCGGAATTACAGCATCTATAACCGCAACGGTTATAGCACCCTTTGTGGAGTACTTAAAGCCTGTAGCCTTAACATTATCAAGCACTATAGAGGCTTCGCTTGTGCCGTGGATTGTGATACAACGGTCGATAATCTTACCCAGCTGTTTTTTGCCAACCTTATTCTGAATAATATCGTCATTGCTTTCGATATGGTTTGCTTCAGGGTTCTTAACCGCAAAGGTCCACTCAAGGTCAAACCTATGTGCGGGGTCGTTTCTGTCAACAAAGCCTAAATCCTGCGGAATAGACTCGTTGAAGATTATAAAGCCCACAGTTGTCCAAACAAGACCGCTTTCGCCCTCGGCATTAGTCATACGCACCCTTATAGGAGCATGCAGACCGATAAGATTATCGCTGTATGCCATAATAGCCTCGTTCTTATCACGGAAGACCTTATTAGTACCCTTTTCTTCCGACTTAACAAGAGTGAGGTAGTAAGAGCCGAGTACCATATCCTGTGTAGGAACGGTAACGGGCTTACCGTCAGAGGGCTTTAGAAGATTGTTGGCGGCAAGCATAAGGAAGCGAGCCTCTGCCTGAGCCTCTGCCGACAAGGGAACATGGACCGCCATCTGGTCGCCATCGAAGTCGGCGTTGTATGCGGTACATACAAGGGGATGAAGCTTTAACGCCCTACCCTCAACAAGTACAGGCTCGAATGCCTGAATACCCAGTCTGTGAAGTGTAGGTGCACGGTTAAGGAGCACAGGATGCTCTTTGATTACCATTTCGAGTGCATCCCAAACCTCGTTTGAGGCACGCTCTACCATCTTCCTTGCAGTCTTAATATTAGTGACCGCCTTTGTTTCCACAAGGCGCTTCATAACGAAGGGCTTGAAAAGCTCAAGCGCCATTTCCTTAGGAAGACCACACTGGTACATCTTAAGCTCAGGCCCTACTACGATAACCGAACGGCCCGAATAGTCAACACGCTTACCGAGCAGGTTCTGACGGAAACGGCCCTGCTTACCCTTAAGCATATCCGAAAGGGACTTAAGCGGACGGTTATTAGGCCCTGTTACGGGCTTGCCACGTCTACCGTTGTCAATAAGGGCGTCTACCGCCTCTTGAAGCATACGCTTCTCGTTGCGAACGATTATATCGGGAGCCTTAAGCTCTAAGAGTCTCTTAAGACGGTTATTACGGTTAATAACCCGTCTGTAAAGGTCGTTTAAGTCGCTTGTGGCGAAGCGTCCGCCGTCAAGCTGTACCATTGGGCGCAAATCGGGGGGAATTACGGGAATAACATCAAGAATCATCCACTCGGGACGGTTGCCTGACTGCCTGAATGCCTCTAACACCTCAAGGCGCTTTAAAAGGCGTACGCTCTTTTGACCTGTAGCGTTTTCAAGCTCGTTTCTTAATTCCTCGCAGGTTTTATCAAGGTCGATTTCGCAAAGGAGCTTTTTAATAGCCTCTGCGCCCATTCCTGCTTCAAAATCGTCCTCATATTTTTCACGCATATCACGGTACTGCTTTTCGTTTAAAAGCTGTTTCTTCTCAAGAGGGGTAGTACCGGGGTCGGTAACAATATACTGCGAGAAATAAAGTACCTGCTCAAGCGCTTTTGGGGTTATATCAAGCACCAAGCCCATACGGGAGGGAATGGTTTTGAAATACCAAATGTGGGAAACGGGAGCGGCGAGCTCAATAGAGCCCATACGCTCTCTACGCACCTTCGCACGGGTAACCTCAACACCGCAGCGCTCGCAAACCTTGCCCTTATAACGAATGCGCTTATACTTACCGCAGTGACATTCCCAGTCCTTCTGGGGCCCGAAAATGCGCTCGCAGAAGAGACCGCCCTGCTCGGGCTTTAAGGTGCGGTAGTTGATTGTCTCGGGCTTGGTAACCTCACCGTGAGACCAGCTTCTTATCTGTTCGGGAGACGCAAGTCCGATTTTTATTGATTCAAATTCAATTTCTGCCATATTTGCCCTCCGTTACATTTCGTCATCAAATTCATCATCGTCGGATGCGAATTCGTCAATATCATCGGCAATCGCATCGCCGTTTTCGTCCTCAAGACCGAAGCCTGTCAAATCGTCGGCAACGGTGTTATTTTCAAAATCGGTATCCTCTTCCTCAGAAATAACCGGTGAGCCGAGGCCGATATCTTCGTCATCGTCAAAGCTCTGCTTTAAATCGATTTCGTTCTCAGCCTTATCAAGCACCTTAACATCAAGGCCCAAGGACTGAAGCTCCTTAATAAGAACCTTGAAGGACTCGGGTACGCCCGGCTTCGGAATGTTCTGACCCTTAACGATTGACTCGTAGGTCTTTACTCTGCCCACAACATCGTCCGACTTAACGGTAAGAATTTCCTGAAGAGTATAGGCCGCACCGTAAGCTTCAAGCGCCCAAACTTCCATTTCTCCGAAACGCTGACCGCCGAACTGTGCCTTACCGCCCAGCGGCTGCTGGGTAACAAGGGAGTACGGGCCTGTGGAACGGGCGTGAATCTTATCATCAACAAGGTGATGGAGCTTGAGATAATACATATATCCAACGGTTACGGGGTTGTCAAAGGGCTCACCCGTGCGTCCGTCAAACAGCTGTGTTTTAGCGTCGGCATTAAGGGGAATGCGGGAAAAATCAAGCCCCGCGGTATCCTTATCCTTATAGTCATCCGACTTTGTAAATTCCTCCGCCAAGCAGAAACACTGTCTGATATCGTCCTCATGAGCACCGTCAAATACAGGGGTGCAGATATTCCAGCCCAGCGCTCTTGCGGCATAGCCTAAGTGAACCTCAAGCACCTGACCGATATTCATACGGGACGGAACGCCCAAGGGGTTAAGAACTATATCAAGGGGTGTGCCGTCGGGCAGGAAGGGCATATCTTCACTTGGTAGTATGCGGGAAACAACGCCCTTATTACCATGGCGACCCGCCATCTTATCGCCCACAGAAATCTTGCGCTTCTGTGCGATGTAGCAACGAACAACAACATTTACACCGGGGCTTAATTCAGAGGAATTTTCCCTTGTGAATACCTTAACATCAACTATTGTGCCGTATTCGCCGTGGGGAACACGCAGAGAAGTATCTCTGACCTCCCGTGCCTTTTCACCGAAGATTGCACGGAGCAGTCTTTCCTCGGCGGTAAGCTCGGTCTCACCCTTAGGTGTAACCTTGCCTACAAGTATATCGCCTGCGGTAACCTCGGCGCCTATGCGGATAATTCCACGCTCGTCAAGGTCCTTAAGTGCGTCCTCGCCCACATTGGGAATATCTCTTGTAATTTCCTCGGGTCCGAGTTTGGTATCTCTCGCCTCAAGCTCATATTCCTCAATATGAATAGAGGTGTAAACATCGTCACGGACAAGACGCTCGTTAATAAGAACGGCGTCCTCATAGTTGTAGCCCTCCCAGGTCATAAAGCCGATAAGGGCGTTTCTGCCAAGGGAAATCTCGCCGCCGTTTGTAGCGGGGCCGTCGGCTATAACCTCATGCTCTTCAACCTGCTGACCCACAGCTACCACGGAGCGCTGGTTAATACAGGTGCCGTGGTTTGAGCGCAGGAACTTAATAAGCTTGTATTCGTCAATCTCGCCGTTCTTAGCACGAATCTTAATATAATCGGCACTGACATAGGTGACCTCGCCCGCACGCTTTGCAAGCACAACAACGCCCGAGTCTACCGCCGCCTTGTATTCCATACCTGTTGCAACAATCGGGTTTTCAGGTCGGAGAAGCGGAACAGCCTGCTTCTGCATGTTAGAGCCCATCAGCGCACGGTTGGTATCATCATTCTCAAGGAAGGGAATCATTGCAGTTGCAACCGAAACCACCATCTTGGGCGAAACATCCATATAGTCGGCACGGGATGCCTCAACCTCATGGAAGCCGTCAAGATAACGGGAGTTTACCTTTTTGTTGATAAAGCAACCGTTCTCGTCCAGCGGCTCGTTAGCCTGAGCTACAACATACTCGTCCTCTTCGTCTGCGGTCATATACTGAACCTCGTCAAGCACCCTGCCTGTTGCCTTATCAACCTTGCGGAAGGGGGTCTCAATAAAGCCGTATTTGTTAATCTTAGCAAAGGTTGCAAGATAGGAAATAAGACCGATGTTGGGTCCTTCAGGAGTCTCGATAGGACACATTCTGCCATAATGGGTGTAGTGAACGTCACGAACCTCGAAGGACGCGCGGTCACGGGAAAGTCCGCCGGGACCCAACGCCGAAAGACGGCGCTTGTGGGTAAGCTCAGAGAGGGGGTTTGTCTGGTCCATAAACTGGGACAGCGGAGAAGAACCAAAGAACTCCTTAATCGCCGCCACAACAGGACGGATATTTATCAGAGACTGGGGAGTAATACTATCAGGATCCTGAGCCTGAAGGGTCATTTTCTCCCGTACTACCCTCTCCATACGGGAAATACCTATACGGAACTGGTTCTGCAAAAGCTCCCCTACCGAACGGATACGACGATTGCCTAAATGGTCGATATCGTCGGTACTTCCCACATTATGGGGAAGACCTACAAAATAGCTGACAGAAGCAAAAATATCATCAAGTGTGATATGCTTCGGAATAAGGTCGTCTGCGTGTTCAATTATAGCCTCACGAAGCTCCTCTTTGCTGTTAGCCGTTTCGAGCAGCTCCTTCAAAGCGGTAAAGGAAACCTTCTCATTAATGCCTAAGGAGTCAAGCTCCTCTAATTCCTCTGCGGTGAAATCGGTGAAATCCGAAAGATTTACCATACCGTTTGAGAGAACCTTAACCTCAGAAACATTACCCTCGTTATCCATTACATTAATGTATGCCGAGAGTGCTCCCTTTCTCTCAATTTCCTCTGCCAGCTCACGGCTTACAGTGGTATCGGCATCCGCCAGAATCTCGCCGGTCATAGGGTCGATTACAGGGCGTGACAGCACAGCGCCTCTGATACGGGCGCCAATGGCTAATTTTTTATTGTATTTATAGCGGCCGACCCTTGAAATATCATAACGGTGGGCATCAAAGAAAAGCTGTTCAAGATAGCTTTTAGCACCTTCGATAGTTACAGGCTCGCTGGGACGGAGCTTCTTGTAAACCTCAACAAGTGCATCCTCAACAGTCTTTGTATCGTCCGCCTCTAAGGTTGCCGAAAGCCTTTCGTCCTCGCCGAAAAGCTCCCTTATCTGCTCGTTGGAGCCAAGACCTAAGGCACGGACAAAGGTAGTAATGGGTAGCTTGCGATTTTTGTCTATACGGACATAAAGCACATCATTAGCCGAGGTTTCATACTCAAGCCAAGCGCCTCGGTTAGGAATAATTGTTGAAGAAAAAAGCCTTTTACCGGTTTTTTCATCGGTTTTCTCTGCATAATAAGCACCGGGGGAACGGACAAGCTGAGAGACAACGGCACGCTCTGCACCGTTAATTACGAAGGTTCCCGCCTCTGTCATAAGCGGGAAATCTCCCATCGAGACCTCGCTCTCCTTAATCTCATCCCTCTCAACATTAATGAGACGAGCAGTCACTCTAAGTGGGGCGGCGTAAGTCGTATCCCGTGCCTTACACTCGGTGACATCGTATTTCGGTGTGTCGTCAAGATGATAATCAACAAAGCTCAGGCGAAGATTACCGCTGTAATCGGTAATGTCTGACATATCCCTGAAAACTTCCTTGAGACCCTCCTCGACAAACCATTTGTACGAATCCTTCTGAATCTCAATAAGATTAGGCATATCGATGACTTCATTAATTTTCGAGAAGGTCATTCGAGTGTTTTTACCCAACTTGACAGGTTTAACCATTGAAGTTGACTCCATAGGTTTGCAATCACTCCTCCAAATATTTTACGGCAGCGCCGCAATAGCATAAACAGTCAGGGTAAAGGGCGGCTGTAATAAAAGGAAAAACATATAATAAACTATAATAGGCGCACATTACCCCATCATCATTAGTAATTACTAATTATATATCACTTGTCGGTATTAGTCAAGCATTATTTTTAAAAATTTCCAAAAAAATGAAGCTGCCGCTTACGGAATGAAAATTCCTGCGACAGCTCCGATATATACTTGTTACTATTTTGCGTAATCTACTACTCGGCTTTCCCTGATTACATTTACCTTGATTTGTCCCGGATATTCAAGCTCATTTTCAATTCGGGACGAAATATCGTGAGCCATAAGCACCATCTGGTCGTCCGAAACCGCCTCAGGTTTTACGATTATACGTATCTCACGGCCCGCCTGAATAGCATAAGAGCCTTCAACACCGCCGAATGAATTTGCGATTTCCTCAAGCTTTTCGAGTCGCTTTATGTAGTTCTCGATATTCTCTCTTCTTGCTCCTGGTCTTGCGGCAGAAATCGCATCCGCCGCCTGAACTATGCAGGCGATAACGGTCTTGGCCTCAACCTCGCCGTGGTGGGCGTGAATTGCGTGAATAACCGTTTCGCTTTCACGGTATTTTTTCGCCGCCTCAACACCAAGCTGGATGTGTGTGCCCTCCTGCTCATGGTCAAGAGCCTTGCCTATATCGTGAAGCAGTCCCGCACGCTTGGCAAGGGTTACATCCTCGCCCAGCTCCGCCGCCATAAGTCCCGAAAGGTGGCAAACCTCAAGAGAATGGTTAAGAACATTCTGCCCGTAGCTTGTACGGTAGCGCAGTTTACCCAGAAGCTTTATAAGCTCGGGATGCAGGTTATGAATGCCCGCCTCTATCATGGCACGCTCACCCTCCTGCTTGATGGTGGCCTCAACCTCGGCAGTGGCCTTGGCTACGGTTTCCTCAATTCTTGCAGGATGAATGCGTCCGTCAAGTATAAGCTTTTCAAGGGTCACGCGGGCAATCTCACGCCTTATGGGGTCAAAGCTTGAAAGGGTAATTGCCTCGGGAGTATCGTCTATAATAAGGTCAACACCGGTTGCGGTTTCAAGGGCACGGATATTGCGTCCCTCACGGCCGATGATTCTTCCCTTCATTTCGTCACTGGGGAGCGCTACTACCGAAACGGTCATTTCGGAAGAATGGTCGGCAGCACAGCGCTGTATTGCATGGCCTATAATATTCTTGGCAAGACGGTCGGAGTCTTCCTTAATTCTCTGCTCATAGTCAAGTATTTTAACCGCCTTTTCGTGGTTTAATTCACCATCAAGCAGTTCAAGTAAATGTGCCTTTGCCTGTTCCTTGCTGTAGCCCGAAATCCTTTCAAGCATTTCCAGCTGACTTTGCCTTATTCTGTCGCATTCCTGGAGCTTTTCGTCAATTTCCTTAGAACGCTCGGCAAGCTTTTCTTCTTTGACCTCAAGATTGTCGATTTTACGGTCGAGAGTTTCCTCCTTTTGCTGTAAGCGGTGTTCCTGCCGCTGTACCTCGCTTCTGCGTTCACGGATGTCCTTATCCGCATCCTGTCTGAGTCTAAAAATTTCGTCCTTTGCTTCTACCAAAGCCTCTTTTTTCTTAGCTTCGGCGGTTTTCATAGCGTCGCTTAAAATGCGCTTTGCCTCTTCCTCGGCAGAGCCTAAAGTAGCCTCCGAGGTTTTGCGGCGGTATGCAGAGCCTGCAAAAAAGCCGATTACGGCAAGCACAACGGCGACAACAGCTAAAATAATATATATCGCTGTTTCACCCATTTTTTATTAACCTCCTATATATAAGCACGGTATTGTACTTTACAACAAAGCGGACGGGAGCCGTGCAGTTTCCCCCGCGATATATCCGACCCTTTCTAAGCACCCGAAAGGGAAAAATGCCTGATATACAAAAACCGTATAATACAAACAAACGAATCATCTTAATAATATTACCACCGCAGGGGCAATATGTCAAGAAATACATAAAAAGGTTTTAAATTTTAAAATACATTGGATATATATTATAAAAACCTTCTGCCCGAAAAATCGGGCAAAAGGTTTTTCAATTCCTCGTTATATATCTTTCCGAGTGCTTAAGCACCGCTATAATCGGGCAGATAAGAATTCCGCAGATAAAATTGCTGACCCCGTGAACAAAGTCCCAGGGCAGTCCTGCGGCAATCCAGGCTATGGTGCCCTTAAAATCAAGCCCGAACAAAAGCGCCTGAGCGGGGGCGTAAAGGGTGCCGAATAAAAAGCCGTGCAATGCGCAGACCGTCATATAAACAATGGGTTTTGCCTTTGTCGGGATATTTTCAGGCAACAGCATTACCGCTCCCCAAAGGACAGCCCATATGTAAAGATAGGGTATCCACCACATAGCAAGGCCCGAAAAAAAACCGTTTATAAAGACATATACATAAATAGGATACAGCGCTTTTTTCCTGTAAACTACCGTTATCGCCACAATAAACATCCCTAAAAGATGCACGTTAGGGAGTACTTCCATTGCTATTTTAGTGGAGTACATCAGCGCCCCCAAAAGGGCGAAAACGGCAATTTCCTTAATATTTAGCTTCAAGGCTATTTTTCCGCCTTAAAGGCATATTCAGCACCAGCGGTAACCTCTGTGGACTCGACACCCTTAGAAGCATACTGACCGTTCTCGTAAAACGCCCAATACATTCCGTCTTTATCGTAATCGAGGGTGACTCCGTTTACGGTTTTTACATAGAGTCCGTACTTGCCGTCGTCTCCCGCTATGAGGTTTTCCTCAAGCAGAGCCTCGCCCACCGTCTTTTTATCGGTGCTGATTGTAAAATCGGTTTCCAAGCCGTCAGCATCGGTC
>CAJGCQ010000002.1 GCA_904501875.1 Clostridiaceae bacterium
AAGCTCTTTGCTGCTAATATTGATGCACCTCCAAAATTCGTTTGCAGCCGATTTGCAGTTTTTTGCAAATCAAAAGCGCGGACGCTAATACGTCCGCGCATAAAAATACCAAGTATCACTTTGTATCTTTATTGACCTTTTGAGACAAAACCCAAAAGGTGAGGACGACTAGCGTACTGCTTCATTGTGACTATTATTTTAACACATTTTTTTTATTTGTCAAGTGTTTTTTAGAATTTAATCGCAGCATTCGTCCTTTTTCGTTAAAGGCTTGCGTTTCGGAGCCTCGTCTGTTACATCTCCAAGCCCCGTTGTTTCGGTAAATATTGAGTTTTTTGTAACCATATTTATAGCGTCGGTGGGTATTATAAGCTTTGCCGCAGTACCGTTGGACATTTCAACAAGCGCCTCATAACGCTTAATCTCAAGCACCGCTTGGTCCGCTCCCGCCTCTTTAATAGCACGGATACCGTCCGCCTCTGCCTTTTTCTGAAGGTATATAGCCTTAGCTTCACCCTCGGCCTTGGCAATGCGAGCGTCTCTCTCGCCCTCGGCGGCTAAAATCATAGCCTGCTTATCGCCCTCGGCCCTTGTGATAGCGGCGGCCTTGTGTCCCTCCGCCTGTAAAAGGGTTTCACGGCGTTCACGCTCGGCCTTCATCTGCTTTTCCATAGCGTTCTGAATTTCCGCAGGCGGAATTATATTCTTAAGCTCAACACGGTTGACCTTCATTCCCCATTTATCGGTCGCCTCATCAAGTATGGCGGTCATCTTAGCATTTATTGTATCCCGTGAGGTAAGGGTGCCGTCAAGCTCCAATTCCCCCACAAGGTTTCTAAGGGTGGTGGCGGTGAGATTTTCAAGGGCACTTATCGGATTCACAACTCCGTAGGTGTAAAGCTTAGCGTCAAAAATCCTGAAATAAACCACCGTGTCAATCTGCATTGTAACATTATCCTTGGTAATAACCGGCTGAGGCGGAGAATCGAGCACCTGCTCTTTAAGGGTGATCTTCTTGGCAATTTTTTCGAGCAGAGGAATTTTAACATGCAGTCCCGCTCCCCAGGTAGTCTTATACTTTCCCAAAAATTCGATTACATATTCCGTAGCCTGCGGAACAATGCGGACATTTGCGATAATAAGAACCAATACCAATGCCAAAACCGCAATGATTATAAAGAGTTCCATAAAATGACCCCCATATTTTTAATTTTATTTCACCAAAGCCGCCATCAGCTTTTTGCTCTTTGGCAGTACAGGCAGGAAATTTTCAAAAGAGGAGAGGAAGTGCTTATCCCCCTCTAACATTTCCTTTGCGGCCGCGGTTACCTTTTCATCGTTATAAGCCGCCGCACAAAGAACAGCAACAATAGTGTTTACCGTATCCTTATCGCCCTTAACATAAAGGTCGTCAAGTAAATCGAAAAGCTTTTTAATCTGCTTTTTATTGCCTGATGAGATCACCGTCTTCAGTTGCGGCACAAGATACTCGCCGAAGAAATTAAGGTAAAGGAAATTCCCATTTTCGGCAATATGGTTTTTGTACTCGTCCTTAAGCACGGGGAAAAAGTCCAGCATCTTTTTGGCAAAGCCCGTAATTGTAACACTTCCGCCCTTTGACAAAGTGGGAAGTTCAACCTCTACTCCGCCTGCACGCTTCACCTTGATACCCAAGCTTTTTCTGAGGGTGGTGGTAAAATCTATACCTACAGAAGCCGCATCCTTAGCATTTTGGCTGTCGTCAAAAAGCCAAGCGTTAATCTCGGCATACTCACCTATATTTCCGTCTTCGATATCTGCGGCGGAAAGGGTGTACATCTGGCGAGCCTCGTCATACTGCACCTTTACCGACTTTTTGCCGCTCTTAAAGCTTCCGTCTTCCTCTACTTTAAAGCCCTGCTCGTCAAAAAACGGCTGCATTTCCTCAATTACCTTGTCATAATACCTGTTATCCAATTAATTCACATCCAAAAATAATTTTGCAAGTCTATTATATACTATATTCAGCCATTTGTCACGCAAAAATTTATTGCAACAATGTAAATATTAAAGTATAATTACTTTGTAATATAATATTAGGAGAAAAATTATGAATTTATCTGATATAAACACGGTCCGTTCCTTACTTCAAAAAAACGGCTTCACCTTTAAAAAATCGCTGGGTCAGAATTTTTTAATAAACCCCGATGTTTGCCCCGCTATGGCCGATGCCGCCTGTGACAAGGATACGGGAGTTATAGAAATAGGCCCCGGTATAGGCGTGCTTACCGCCGAGCTTTCCAAAAGGGCTAAGCGTGTTACAGCAATCGAGCTTGACGAGCGGCTGAAAAAAATACTGCCCGTAACCTTGGCCGACTGCGATAATGTAGAAATAATATACGCTGATGTTTTAAAGACCGACCTTAAAGCCCTTATTGCCGAAAAATTTTCCGACTGCACCCGTGTTGCGGTCTGTGCAAATCTACCCTATTACATCACTTCGCCCATTGTTATGAGCCTGCTTGAAAGCAAGCTTCCTATTGACAGTATAACCGTTATGGTGCAAAAAGAGGCGGCAGAGCGGCTTTGTGCCAATGTGGGAACAAGAGAGGCGGGTGCCGTCAGCGCCGCAGTAAGCTACTATGCCGAGCCCGAGATATTATTCAGTGTTGGAAAAGACAGCTTTATGCCTCCTCCTAAAGTGGATTCTGCGGTTATACAGCTTCATATTAGGGAAAACCCGCCTGTAAAAGTATTAGACGAGGTGAAATTTTTCCGCCTTATAAGGGCAAGCTTTGCACAGCGCAGAAAGACCCTTGTAAACACCGTTTCAAATACGGCGGGCATCGATAAGGAAAGTATAAAAAAAGCCCTCGCACAATTAGGCCTTTCCGAGACCGTTCGGGGCGAAAGGCTGACCTTAGATGAGTTAGCCGAGCTTTCAAACCTACTTTAAGCTCTGAAAATGAGAGAGTATGCCCCTTAAAAATTTTGAAGATATAAGCGACGAATTTCTCGATAAGCGCTTTCCCGATTCCCGAATAGAACGCATATTTGCGAATATGGAATTTGATACAGAAGATTAAAATAAAATACGGGCGGTCAGGATGCCCGCCCCTACGATGGTTTAATTGAATTTTCGTAGGGACAGGCGTCCCCGACTGTCCGTTATCTTATGTCTAACATCTGTTTTCCCATATCATTTTAAAAAGCTCCTCCGCTCTTTCGATATCACCCGAAAGATACAGCCAACCGAAAAGGCATTCAAGCCCTGTTGCGGTATGATAATCGCCGTTTGATGCATTTTTAGGGGTTGAGGAGGTATGAAAATTTCGGCCTCTTTTAAATACCGAAAGCTCCTTTTCGGTCAAAGTAGGCTCAATAAGGGAAAAAGCCTTTGCCTGTGCGGCGGCATTTACCACAGCCGCCGACATTTTATGTAGCTCACCCGATGGGCGGCTTGTATCGGCAAGGGCGGTTCTTACATAAAGTCCGTAAACCGCATCCCCCACAAAGGCCAGCACCGAGGGGCTTAACATATTGGGATTTTCTTTTTTAACATCCATTTTACATCACAAACTCAAACTCAATATCGTAAACGCTTACGGTGTCGCCCTCATTAATTCCCGCCTTTTCAAGCTCACCGATAATTCCGCTTGAACGCAGCACTCGCTCGAAATACTGAAGAGACTCATAATCGTCGGGGTCTATGGTGTTCATTACATCCATAATCCACTCGCAATCCTCAACAAAGTAAACCCCGTCGCAAACTCGGATATTGAAGGTGCGCTTTTTAGGCTTACTGAAGTCCTCGGCGGGCTTAGGCTCTGCCTCGTACCTTTTTATCGGCGGCAGCTTTGAAAGCTCAGCCGCTACATACTTAATAAGCTCGTCCGTACCCTCAGCAATCGCCGCCATAACAGGGAAGAATTTATAACCCTTTTCGGTGAAATAGCCCGAAACTCGCTTCAACTCCTCCTCATCGGTAAGGTCGCACTTATTGCCCACAATTATCTGGGGCCTCGCTTCAAGCTCACTGTTAAAGACCGAAAGCTCATTATTAATCTTGTTGAAATCGTCAATGGGGTCCCTGCCCTCGCTGCCCGAAACATCTATAACATGCAAAAGCAATCTGCAACGCTCAACATGGCGCAGGAACTCGTGACCGAGTCCGACTCCCTCGCCTGCACCCTCAATAAGACCGGGGATATCCGCCATAACAAAGGAGCTTCCCTCCCCCATTCGAACAACTCCCAGCACCGGAGTAAGGGTAGTAAAATGATAATTTGCGATTTTCGGCTTTGCCTCGCTTACAACCGAAATAAGGGTGGATTTTCCCACATTCGGAAAACCGATAAGCCCCACATCGGCGAGGAGTTTAAGCTCTAAGATGACATCTAACTCTTCGCCCGGATTACCCTTTTTAGCAAAACGAGGCACCTGCCTTGTAGAGGTGGCAAAATGCTGGTTACCCCAGCCGCCGTTGCCGCCCTTAGCCACAGTTATGGGCTCTTCGTCCGAAACATCGGCAATTATTCTACCGGTCTCGGCATCCTTCACAAGGGTGCCCACCGGTACAGAAATAACAAGGTCGGGGGCACTTTTGCCGGTACAGCGGCCCGCACCGCCTTTCTGTCCCGATTCCGCCGCATATTTTCGCTTGTAGCGGAAATCAGCAAGGGTGGATAGATTGCTGTCCGCCTTAAAAACTATGTTGCCGCCTCTGCCGCCGTCACCGCCGTCAGGTCCGCCCGCCGCAACATACTTTTCCCTATGAAAGGAAACTGCGCCGTCGCCACCGTTACCTGCTTTTAAATGTATTTTTGCAATATCTACAAACATAAACTTACCTTTCCGATAGTAAAAATCGGTTATTCTTCTTCCTCAAAAGCTACCTCTTCAGGCTCATTCAAAAGATAAACCTCGTAAAGCTCCCTTGCACGCTCATAGTTTTTAGCCGACACAAGGATATAATCCGGCACAATGCCGCCACCTAAGAGCAGCTTTACCGAGCCACCAGCACCCTGCTGACGGCAGACAAAGGGAATACCGTTTTCCTTTAGCATATCCTGAAACACAACAGATGATACGGGATTGCTTATTATTGCCGCAACTACAGGCTCGTTTTCGTCCTGCCTGTTCTCCTTCTTCCTCTTAAAAAAGCACATCAGGTCTCCTGCTCCGTTTCCTCGGCATCTTCATTGAAAAAATCCTCGTCAAATATGGGCTCGGAATTTAAAAAATCATCATATATTTGATTTGCCTTTTCAAAATCGGCTTCATCAACATAAATTTCCACCGCTGTAAATGCGCCGCCGAAGGTGACCTTTAAGGTTCCTTCGCCCTCGGTACCATCCGAAAATAAAACGCCATCTTCTTTAAGCAAATCCTTTAATATCTCCGCAGAAACCACATCATCAAGCGAAGCTAAAAGCACCGGATTATTCAAAACCAACTCTTCTTTTTCTTCCTCTGCTTCCTCTTGCGCCTTATAAGTTAAATCGGCTCCGCAAATGGGGCAAAGCTCCGCATTATCCTTGCACTCCGCATTGCAAACATGACAGATTTTCATAAATTCCTCTCCCTTTCTAAAAAAATAAATCCGGGAAGCTGTCTGCCGCCCGGATTATAACTTACTGCTCAACAGCGTAAATACTTACCTGTTTACGGTCTCTGCCTACACGCTCAAATTTTACCTTGCCGTCAATAAGAGCGAACAGGGTGTCGTCCGAGCCGCGTCCGACATTGTTTCCCGCATGAATGTGGGTTCCTCTCTGACGGACTAAGATGTTGCCCGCCAAAACGAACTGACCGTCGGCACGCTTAACGCCCAAACGCTTGGACTCGCTGTCACGACCATTCTTGGTGGAGCCCACACCTTTTTTATGAGCGAATAACTGAATGTTAATCTTAAGCATTTCTTGCACCTCCGTGAATTGTGATGTTACTGCCGTACTGTTCGGAAAGCTCAGTTAAGTGCAGTCTTAACCCCTTTAAAACCTTTACCGTACATATTGACGGTTCCTTTACATAAAAGCGCATTTCGGCATTGTCTGTAAAAACCTCCGCCTTATCGCCTATTACATCGGTTACGGTGTTAGCCGCCATATACGCCGCAGAGGAAACTGCTGCGCAAACAATCTTTCCAAACTCGTCGTCACCGTCCTTAGACGAGTGACCGCTGATTTCAAAGCCGTAAAGCCCTTTTTCATCAGCCAAAAATTTTACCCTTGTCATAGATTAGCCGATTTCGGTAATCTGTACCTTTGTGTAAGGCTGTCTGTGACCCATTTTACGGGAGCTGCTCTTCTTGGGCTTATAGGTGAAGACGGTAATCTTCTTGCCCTTGCCGTTCTTTAAAACGGTGCCCTTAACGAAGGCGTCCTTAACATAGGGCTTGCCAGCCTTCAAGGTTCTGTTGCATACGGCAACAACTTTGTCGAAGGTAACCTCTTCGTCAACCTCAGCGTTAAGCTTTTCAATGTAAATAACATCACCGCTCTGAACACGGTACTGCTTTCCGCCTGTTTCGATAATTGCGTACATTTTTATTACACCTGCCATTTATACAGTCTCGCTACGGCGGGCGTGCGCCAATAGGCACAACTTAACAAGCCCACAATATGCGGCTTACACATTTTATCACAACAAATATGCTTTGTCAAGAAAAATAAAATGATATTTTGATATTTATATGTTATACGTCAGACATTTGACACCGAACCTATAAATATATTATCCTGTACAGACTGTAGTATTAAGGAAAATTGCATATAAGGCCCCCTTGCCTAAAGGGGGCTGTCAAGCGAAGCGAGACTGGGGGATATATGGTTGGCAGAAAATTGAATCCCTCCACCAACCTAACGGTTGGTCCCCCTCCCTTTAGACAAGGGAGGCTTTTCAGCCGAGTAAATAACATAAATATTTCTACTCCTTCTCCGCAGAGGCACGGGATATGCTTGAATTGCCGAACTTTTTTCTAAGCTCATAAATTGAGTTTTCGATTTTCTCCTCAGTTTCTTTCTTTTTAAAGTCGCCGAAAATATCCTGCTGAAGGGCGGTTTCGTAACCTTTGAGCCCTATAGCCCTTATACCAACAGAGCGCAAGGGCTCCGAAAAACTGTAATTTTCCTTTAAAAGCTCTATTCCTCTGGCGGCTAAGGTGTAAGCGCTGTTGGTGGAATCGGAATAGGTGTGGCTGAACTCCTTAACTATAAGCGAGGCGGTGCGGATATGCACCTGCACACCCGTAGCATACAGCCCGTGACCCCTAAGGGTATCCGTCACCGACTGAGAGAGGGTTAAAAAGGTTGCCCAGACCGAATCAAAATCGGTAAAATCGCGGGAGCAGGTAACCGAACGGCCCACGCTTTTAGGCTTGTCCTCTTTAGTAGGGGTCGCAACAGGCGAATTATCACGCCCCAACGCACAGCTTTTAAGCAACTCACCGTTTTTCCCTAAAAGCCTTATAAGGGTAACCTTCGAGCATACCGCTAAATCACCGACAGTATAAACCCCGCAAGAGCGGAGCTTTTCGGCGGTTTTTCTGCCTGCAAAAAGCAGGTCGGACGCAGGCAAAGGCCACACCTTTTCCTTAAAATTATCCTTTGTAATAACTGTCACCGCATCGGGCTTTTTCATATCCGAGCCTAATTTTGCAAACACCTTATTAAAGCTGACTCCCACCGAGATTGTAATGCCAAGCTCCCTTTTTATATCCCGCCTTATTTTATGGGCAATTTCCTCACCACTGCCGAAAAGCATAGTACTTCCCGTAACATCGAGCCAGCACTCGTCAATTCCGAAGGGCTCTATCATATCTGTATACCGCTCGTAAATTCGGCGTGCTTTTTCTGAATACTCTTGGTATTTATCCATAAGGGGAGGTAGAATGACAAGCTCACTGCATTTTCTCTTTGCTTCAAAAATCGGCTCGGCGGTCTTTACGCCAAAGCTCTTTGCAATTTCGTTTTTTGCAAGCACGATTCCGTGGCGGTTTTCCTTAGCCCCGCACACGGCTACCGGCATTGACACAAGTGTAGGGTTAAAAAGCAGGGATACCGAGGCGAAAAAATTATTAAGGTCGCAATGCAGTATTATCCTGTCTTTCATTTTTTCGCCCTCCTTAGGAACATTTGTTCTATAAGATTATAGCACCTAACCGAGCGTTTGTAAAGCGGAAAAATTACACAAAGTGTTTACATTTTAAATTTTTGGAGCGCCTTTATATGCAGCCGTTCTATCTGCCTTACGCTGTAATTAAGCTCATAGCTTATTTGCATCAGGGTTTTGCCACATACGTATTTTAAATATAAAAGCTCGCTTAAAACTCCTCCGTCCACCGCCTCGATTTTATCTTCAATCTCTCGCCTTAAGGTCTGTGCCGCTTTGATTTGCGAAATATACTTCTCTTTTTCTTCAGGATTTTTAAACGCCGTTTCTTTAAGCCTGCGTATCTTTTCGTTTTGAAGTAAATACAGGGACAGATATTCCTTTTTTTCTTTATTCATTTTCTACGCCCTTTCTTTAAGTAGGGCTTAATCAGGGTTACATACTGTCCGTAGCTGTAATCGGTGCCGTTTTTTCGGTTGTATTCATCAACCTCTCTTACAACTTGAAAAATCGGTGATGAAAAAACGAGCCTTTTCTTTTTTATCTCCCATCTTCGCATTTCCTCTCCCCTTTTGCGGCAGGAGGGACTGCAATATTCCCTTTCACTATTGCCAAGCCTCGCCCCGCAACAACGGCAGTAAGAACCGGCTTTTTCTTTAACATTACCGCTCCCGCAAAAGGGACAGCACCCCAGCTCCTCAAAGGGCGGCGAAGTGAACCCGTGGGTTTCGGTAATTAGGGCGGCAGTTTCAAATTCACAGCTGCAGTCAGAACAATAATACATTTATCATTTCTCCTTTCATATATAGAAAGGAATTAAAAGGGAAAATGTAAACCTATTTTTAAATATTATTTATGTTTTCTTAACAAAATCGTCTAAAAAACGCAATATAATAAGTAAGTAAACAAAAAAGAAGGGTTGAGTATATGAATTTCAGATACAGATTAATGCAGTTTATGTCGGGACGGTACGGACCTGACGAAACCTTTTTTGTAATTTTTGTAATTGCTGTTATTCTTTCGGCCGCGAATATCTTTCTCCGATTTGTTTCAGTAGGACTTTATGCGATAATTCAGCTTATTGTTTATGCACTTATCATTTTCGCTATTTTCAGGGTTTTATCAAGGGATACTGAAAAAAGGCGAAAAGAGAATTATTGGGTTCGGGAAAAGCTCGGCTTTTTAAAGCGTAAAAAGGATTTTCACGACCAAAAGAAAGCGGATATGATGCATATATATAAGAAATGCCCCGCCTGCAAAGCGGTGCTCCGTCTGCCAAGGCGGGTAGGCATTCATACCACGATATGCCCGAGATGCGGCAAAGAGTTTACCGTCAAGGTTAAAAAATAATGAAAATATCTGTTAAGAGGTTTTGGGGGAACTAACACCTTGAACTATTCAGTAAAGCGTTCAAACAGAAAAACCGTCGGGCTTGAAATAACGGGCGACGGTGAAATAATAGTCCGTGCACCCAAAAGAATGAGCGACAGGGCGATTGCCGAATTTGTAAACAAATATCAACACTGGATTGATAAAAAACTGCCTGAAGCCGAAAAAAGAGCCGAGAAAAACCGAGAAATTGATGATAATAAAGAAGGCCTGTGCCGAGCCGCCCGTGAAATTATACCGCCGCTTGTTGAAAAGTATTCAAAAATAATGGGGCTTAAACCCACCTCGGTTAAAATCACCTCTGCAAAAAAGCGGTTCGGCTCCTGTAACAGTAAAAACTCTCTTTGCTTTTCGTGGCGGCTTATGGCATATCCAACAGCGGCTGTAGAATATGTTGTAGTACACGAATTAGCGCACATAAAGCACCATAATCACAGCCCCGCTTTTTATGCGCTTATTGAAAAATATATGCCCGATTACAGACAGCGGCAAAAATTGCTTAAAATTAATTGACAAACTACATTTGATAATGTAATATAGAGGAAAAAACTAATTTATAGGAGATGGTTTTGTGGACGACAGTCCTGCGGGGAGTATTATATTCTTTGCACTTCTGATTATTGCCAGCGCATATTTTTCGGGGACGGAGATTTCTCTGGCCTCGGTAAACAGAATTCATATGATGAGCCGTGCCTCAAAGGATAACAAGGGCGCAAAACGGGTACTTTACATTCTCGATAATTTTGACGAGGCTTTGTCGGTACTGCTTATCGGCAACAACATCGTCAATATCGGCTGTGCCACTCTTTCTGCCGTAATTGCCGCAGAAATTTGGGGTTCCGCCGCCGTTTCGGTTTCGGCGATTGTCACCACCGGGGTGATCTTTATGTTCGGAGAAATGCTTCCTAAATGCTTTGCGCGCTCCTGCAACGAACGGTTTGCGGAGGCATCTTCCCTGCCGCTTATCTGCTTAATGAGGCTTTTAAAGCCGCTGTCGGTGCTTTTTACCGCACTGTCAGCCCTTGTTTCTAAGCCCTTTAAAAAGCATTCCGAAAATCAGGTCACAATGACCGAAGACGAGCTTCAGGACATTGTGGAAAACATATCCGAGGAGGACGGCTTTGATGAGGACACAGGCCGTCTTGTAAAATCTGCAATGAAGTTTTCAGGCTCCTCTGCCAGAGAGGTTATGGTCCCTTGGGAGCAGGTGCTTACAATCCGCACTAGTCTTAAAACTCCGCAGATACTGGAAATTGTGGGAAACTCGGTGCATTCGAGAATACCTGTAGTTGACCGTGAGGGTAATATCAAGGGTATTTTGCAGATAAGAAAATTCTTAAAGGCGTACACAAAATTCAAATCCAATATAATATTAGCAAGCGTAATGGATTACCCCTATTTTGTTTCAGCCGACACTCCGATTGACGAGCTTTTGACCGAAATGAGCAACCACCGCCGCAACCTCGCTATTGTTAAGGATACGGACGGGTCTGTTCTCGGAATAATTACGGTAGAAGATATTTTGGAGGAATTAGTCGGCGAGATTTACGACGAGGACGATGCAGGGGGTGACGAAAATGAATGAGTCACTCAGATTCTTAGGTATCGCCCTGTTAATCCTTGTATCGGCATTCTTTTCGGGCACGGAAATTGCATTTGCAAGCGCCAATCCCGCACGGCTTAAATCCAAGCGTCAGCAAAAGCACAGTCTTTCCCTTTCCATTGCTTCAAAAATAGTTGACAACTATGAAAATATGTTGGGTGCGGTACTTATAGGCAATAACCTTGTAAATATCGCCGCCTCCTCTATTGCGACCCTTATTGTAATAGATTTGCTGGGCGAGGGCTACGCTTGGGTCGCCACCCTTACAATGACTGTTTTGGTACTTATCTTCGGCGAAATTATTCCAAAGGTACTCGCCAAGCAGTTTGCCGAGCAGTATTGCACCGCCGTTGCAATTCCTATATATGTACTGTCTCTGATTTTAAAACCCATCACTTCTCTTATGACCGGATTAATAAGTCTGCTCTCAAAGCTGTGGGAGTCAAGCGTTGCCGACCCTGATGCCGTTTCCGAGGACGATTTTGAAAATATTATCGATATTGTCGAGGACGAGGGTGTGCTTGACGAGGAGCAGTGCGACCTGCTTCAAAATGCGCTTGACTTTGACACGGTGCTTGCCTACGAGGTAATAACCCCCCGTGTTGATATGGAAGCAATTAACATTCGTGACCCGTACGAAATGAATATCCGCAAAATAGAGGATTATATTTATTCCCGCATACCCGTTTATGAGGACACCCCCGACAATATAATAGGTATTCTCCACCTCAATCATTTTTATAAGGAATTTGTTAAGGGTGAGCGGGTCAACATAAGAAGCCTGCTTTTGCCTGTGACTTATGTTCACAAAACAATGCCCCTGCCCGATGTTCTGGAAAAAATGAAGGAAACAAAGTCCCATATGGTGATCGTGCTTGATGAATACGGCGGCACAATGGGTATCCTTACTATGGAAGATGTTTTAGAGCAGCTGGTAGGCGAGATTTGGGACGAGTCAGACGAAATCGAGCGTGAATTTGTCTGCATAGACGATACCCACTTTGAGGCGGACGGAGATATGCGTATTTACGATTTCTTCGACGAGTTCGATATTGATATTGACGAGGACGAGGACTTTGAAACCGACAGCGCAACCGTCGGTGGCTGGACCATCACAATGCTTGACGGTGAAGTGAACGAGGGCGACTCCTTTACCTTTGAAAACCTTAAAATCACAGTAAAAAAGGCAGAGGAATACCGTGTTGAACGCATTGAAGTAGAAAAGCTCCCCGAAGAAGAAGCGGAAGAAGAATAAATTATTAAGCGAGCCTTTGCACCGAATGACTTAGGTGCAAAGGCTCGTTATAATTATGTATCCTGTTAGGAATTGATTTTATTGATAATCGTAGGGACGCCCGTCGGTATTTCAATAACTATTTTCCTTTTCGACATTCCTCGCAAATACCGTACAATATGCTCCCGTCGCACTGAAGCAAAAATCCGTGGTCTTGGTATAAATGCTTTTTAATGTCTTCCATAAAGTCACATTCAAGGTGCATAAGTCTGCCGCAAGAAACACACTTTGTATGTATATGACCGTCACAGCCCCTGTCTTCGCCCACAAATCTGTAAACCGATTTTTTGGTCTTGCTGTCGGTAAATCTGAGCAGTAGGTTTTCACGGCTAAGCCTGTTCAGATAGCGGTAAACCGTTGCCTGATTGACCGCCGCACCCATATTATTAAGGTGCTCGGTTATATCGGCGGCACTTACCGTACCGTCCTGTCTTGATTTTAGAAAATCGAGTATATATTTTCTTGCTTTTGTGTTGTAATTTTGTCTTTCAGGCATCATTTCACCTCAAATAGTTCCTCTGTAAAATAGACCTCTTGTATATTCGGTATCGCAACCAAGCCCGTTTTTATAGGCGTGAAGCACCTCTAAAACCTGATTTTGCGGCTCTACGGTAAAATACAAAACCGCAAAATCTACCGCCTTTAGATCTTCGCCTCGGTCGGCAAGCCAGACGGGTACGGAGTTTAAAAGCTCGCTAAAGCCCATACGGCAACGCACGGGGAACTCGGTATTTTTTCTGTCGGTAATGCTTCCTTTTTTGTCGCAGTCAGCACAGCTTCTGCCGTTTTTGAGCGGGCAGTTTTTAAATAGCATAAGCGGAGTATTGCCGTAAGCTACTATACCCTTCGGAACGGGTGAATTAAGCTCCCTTGCGCTATACAAAGTGATTTCGTTTGACAAAATAACACGGTCTGCCCCTAATTTAGAAACAAACTGGGCACTCTCGGAATTTAAAACATTAAGCCCCGTTCCCGCAATTATTTTAAAGCCTTCTTCTATAGCTATCTGCAAAGCCGAAAGATTGCCGCAAACCGCTGTTTTAAAGCCCTTTTCCTTAAAAATGCGGAGCCTAAGCCTGATTAAATCCTCGCTTATTATTCCACGGGGAATATCGGCGATTAGCTCTACGCCCTCTATGTTAATATCAAAATCCTTTTCAAGCGGAAAAATAACCCCGTCTATACCGCTTAAACATTTAGGTATCTGTGATATATCCTCAAATCGTGCATAAATTTTCGGTGTGGCTGTATTATTCTCACTTCCCTGAGTCAGGGTGTATTCGGCTCGGCTTTCTTCCCTATGCACCACAATACGCTCTCGGTCTAACAGCTCTGCCGCCTCACGGCGTATAGCATTAAGCTCTGCGGCGCTTACAAACAGCCCCTCGCCGCAGTCTGCAGAAAATTCCTCTAATATATAAGGGGTTGAGCCGAATTTATCAATACCCGACTTTAAGGCTTCATGTGTTATCGGGCGGTTTTGCGCAGCTTTAGGTATTTCACCCTTTGCTGTCACCCTATTTTCTCCGTCATCAAGGGTAAGGGTAAGAGGAAAACCCTTTTTAACCGTAATCTCCGCCTTAATTTTAACTGTTCTGCGTTCCGCTCTTATAAGCTCGTGAATTTTCGGAAACGCCTTATCGGCGGCGGTAACATCTTCCTTTGTCCTTATTCCAAACATATCCCTGCCTATTCGGTTTTCATAATACCCGTCAGTGAAGCCCGAACGGGAAAAGACATTTTTAAGGGTATCTAAATCTTCGGTGGTCACATATCCGTTGTCAACCGCAAAACGGCAGGCGGCGGTTGCGGCGGCTACATATTCAGGGCGTTTCATACGCCCTTCAATTTTAAAGGAAGAAACCCCCATATCGCATAACTCTTTAATATGGGGTAAAAGCGAAAGGTCCTTAAGGCTTAAATCGTAGCCCGTACCGCCTTTAGCCTCAAAGGGCAGTCGGCAAGGCCCTGCGCAAAGTCCCCTATTGCCGCTCCTTGAACCCAAAAATGCCGACAATAGACATTGTCCCGAAAACGACATACAAAGTGCACCGTGCACAAATACCTCAATTTCAAGGTCAAGCTCCCCTGCTCTTTTGCAAAGCTCCTTTAATTCCTCGCGGGACATTTCCCTTGCCGCAACCACCCGAGTAAAGCCCGAATTTTTAAGTGTTTTAAGAGCGGCGGGAGTGTGTACCGTCATTTGGGTCGAGGCGTGAAGCGGAAGATCAGGTATTAATCTATGGAGTAGGTCCGCCAGCCCCAAATCGGCTATAATAACCCCGTCTATGCCGTAATTGTACACCCTGCGTGCCAAATCTACCGCCGAGGAAAGCTCGCTGTCCTTAATTTGAATATTAAGGGTGAGGTATACCTTGACTCCCCTTATATGGCAGTATTTTATAGCTTCTTTTAGTTCTTTATCTTCAAAATTTTCGGCGTTCCGCCTTGCAGAGAAATCCTTTGCGCCAAGGTACACCGCATCAGCTCCTGCACGGCAAGCGGCTTTGAGCATTTCACCGTTGCCTACGGGCGATAAAACCTCAAATCGGCTCATTTATCGCCAAGCCTCATCTGCCGTCCCGAATTTTGCTGTTCGGGAAAATTTTTCGTCTCATATTTAGGTCTCGGGAATTGCAGCTTTTTATACTGCTCTTTAAGCACCTCGAGCTCCAACTTCGCCTTTTTGGCCTCGTCTGCCGCTTCAAGTGCCGCTATAATTGCCGCCATAGTTGTAGACGCTGTGGGTATTTGCTTTGTAATACGGCGCAGTCTCTGCTCCAGCTCTTCCCCTAACTCCTTTAAGTACTCTGCACTCTCATCACTTTTAACGGTATAATTAATTCCTCCGACATTTATCCTTATCTGATTTGCCATTGTACTTCCTCCATTCCTTATATATTATAATATACTATTTTACAGCAAAATTAAAGTGTTTTTTCAAACTCTCTTTACTTTAATAAATTTAATTGATATAATAATAGCAAATTGGAGGAATGTTATATGAAATATCTTGTTTTATTATGTGACGGAATGGCGGATACACCTAATCCCGCACTTCAGGGAAAAACCCCTATGGAGTGTGCAAATAAGCCCCTTATGGATAAGCTGGCGGCAGTTTCCGAGACAGGTATGTGCCGCACGGTAGCTAAAGGATTAAAGCCCGGCAGCGATGTTGCCAACCTTTCGGTTATGGGCTATGACCCTAAGGTTTGCTATACAGGGCGTTCTCCCCTTGAGGCCGCATCAATCGGGGTTGATTTAAAACCCTCCGATGTGGCGCTCCGCTGTAACATAGTGACCCTTTCGAACGAGGAAAATTATGAAGACAAAACTATGGTCGATTACTGCTCCGGCGATATTTCCACCGAGGAGGCTCACCAAATAATAGAGACTGTCGAAAAAGAGCTTGGCAACGATATTTACAAGTTCTACAGCGGTGTCAGCTACCGCCATTGCTTGGTGGTGGATAACGGCACAACCGACCTCGGCACAATGACACCGCCCCACGATATAAGCGGCAGGGTTATCGGCGAGTATTTAAGTAAATCGGAAAATGCCGCTCCCTTAATTGAGCTTATGAAGAAAAGCTACGGTATTTTAAAGAACCACCCCGTAAACCTTGCCCGCCGGGCAAAGGGTCTTAATGAGGCTAATTCAATCTGGCTTTGGGGAGAGGGCAGAAAGCCCGCACTTGAAGACTTCAAAGCAAAGAACGGTGTTTCGGGCTGTGTTGTAAGTGCGGTTGACCTATTAAAGGGCATCGGCATCTGCGCTAATATGGAGACCCCGTCTGTCAAAGATGCTACGGGCTATATTGACACGAATTTCGAAGGTAAGGCGCAGGCGGGAATTGAGTCATTCAAAAACGGCGCAGACCTTGTATACCTGCATTTTGAAGCTCCCGACGAGTGCGGCCACCGGGGCGAGGCTGAAAACAAGGTAAAGGCTATCGAGTATATAGACAGCCGTGCTCTTAAATTAATGCTTGATTATCTTGATAACTGCGGCGACGATTACCGCATACTTATTATGCCCGACCACCCGACCCCGCTTGAGACTATGACACATTCCTCAGAGCCTGTACCCTATCTTATTTACGACAGCAGGGTAAAAAAGGACGGCGTTCCCTCCTTTACCGAAAAGAACGCCGCATTAAGCGGAATTTTTGTAGACCACGGCCCCGATATTATGCAAATGTTGCTTCAAAAGAAATAAGTCCCGAATCCATCTTAATGAGGGCAAAAATGCAGTAATTGATTATATCGTTAAGCTGTGAGGCAATCCCCTCGGAAACCAAGCATTTTCCGCCGTTTGCAAGTATCTTCCTTATACGGTAAACCCTTATAATCACCTGGTCGGTCATTGATACAATCGACATACTTTTCCACGCATCGCCGTAGTCGGTATTCTTCTTTACAAGCAAATCCCTAATTTGGGATACATTTTCTTTGTAGGCATTATACAGGGTATCAGCGTCAATGCTATCGAAATTTGCGGATTTCTCGGTTATTTCGGCTACCGAGGGAATACCCTTAATATCCTGGAGCCTTATTAAAAACATTATGCAATAATTTATAATTCCCACATATTCAACATCTCTGCCCTCATCTATACAGGCATTGTCGTTATGCTCCTCAAGGGTTCTTATGCGCTTTGCCTTACGCCAGATTTCATCATTTAAGGACTGATACCTATATAAAAGCCAAGTAGGTCCGTAATCGCTGTTTTTGCTTTTAAACAGGTCAAAGCAATAATCAAATATTTTATCGAAATTATTAAGTAAAGCGTTCTCCATATTAATCTCCGTTCTGCCGCTAAAGTGTCATCACAAATAGGTTATAAAATCTCCCTTAGCGGCGAATGAAGATTATACCGACATATCCGCAGTTGCCTTTTATTACATAAAAAGCGAGCGGAACGCCGTCCCTATATTGTGGTCAGCGTGATTTTTGACGCTAATCACCCAAACATTTTCTTTAACAAGTATACCATTTTATAGCTTTTCAGTCAATTAAAAAATCAAAACGATTGAGTTCTTTTAAAGACTGTAATACAATTCCTGTAATTGCAGGTTTTTTGAGTAGGAGACTTAAGCGAGCCTTACACATCTTAAACCAAGCTTTTTTCGGTAATGAAGGATTACCCATTCCAATGCTTATTTCATTCGTGAATTTACATCGGATAGCACCACTGAAAATTGAACTCATTCCACTTGAAAAAAAGACGCCAGTGTGATATACTATCATAGTTACATTGGCTCTTTTTCTCGGTATGATAAATAAATTTTCATATAATTCAATGCGAAATGGAGTAAAAACGGCGTAGAGAAAGAGCGTCTTACTCCCAAACACTCAGTAAATAAAGGCTTTTTAAGGAGATAGAGAAAAATATGAAATTAGGTATGGTAGGACTTCCGAATGTAGGAAAATCAACCCTATTTAACGCAATAACAAATGCCGGAGCGCAATCGGCAAATTACCCGTTTTGCACAATTGAGCCAAATGTGGGAATGGTAAGCGTTCCCGATGAAAGGCTCGAAAAATTAGCCGAAATTTATCAGCCCGATAAATTCACCCCCGCAGTAATTGAATTTGTCGACATAGCAGGCCTTGTAAAGGGTGCATCCAAGGGCGAAGGACTTGGTAATAAATTCCTCTCAAACATACGGGAGGTTGATGCAATAGTTCATGTTGTCCGTTGCTTTGAAAGCGACGATATTATCCATGTCGAAGGCTCGGTAGACCCCCGGCGTGACATTGAGACAATTAATTTAGAGCTTATTTTCTCGGATATAGAAATGGTACAGCGCCGTCTTGACCGCACCTTAAAGGCGTTAAAGGGTGATAAAAAGCTTCAGGGTGAGGTTGACTTTTTAAAGCGGTTATCAGAGCACCTCGAAAAGGGTCTTCCCGCCCGTTCGGTTGAAATAAACGACGAAACCGAGCAGGCGGTGCTTGACGACACTCCCCTGCTTTCCGCAAAGCCTGTAATATACGCCTGCAATATGAGTGAGGACGACTTCACAAACGGCATTGAAGCAAATGCAAACTACAATACGGTAAAGGCGACAGCCGAAACCGAAAAAGCGGAAATTCTCCCTATTTGCGCCGCTTTAGAAGCGGAAATTTCAGGACTTCCCGAAGAGGAAAAGGAAATGTTTTTAGAGGAATTGGGACTTGAACGCTCGGGTCTTGATCGTATGATTCAAAAGTGTTACCACCTTTTAGGACTTATCTCGTATCTCACCGCCGGCAAGCCCGAGGTTAGGGCTTGGACGATTACCGAAGGAACAAAAGCGCCCCAAGCGGCAGGTAAAATCCATTCCGACTTTGAGCGAGGCTTTATCCGTGCCGAAGTTATAGGCTTTGACGATTTCATAAACGAGTGTGGCGGAAATATGGTGGTTGCCAAAGAAAAAGGTCTTGTACGAAGCGAAGGCAAGGACTATGTTATGAAAGACGGAGATATTGTTCTCTTCCGCTTTAATGTTTAAAAATATTTTGTACAATTTTAATTTTACGGTTTATAATAATACTATAAATTAAATTATTACGGAAGTGACACCTTTTGGGAGGATTATATTACTACGGCTTTGATTCCCTTTATCTTTACCTTGTAGTGCCCGCAATTATTATTGCGCTGTGGTCGCAGATAAAGGTAAAGACCACATTTTCAAAATATTCCGCCTACCGTACCGATATAAGCGGAGCAGATGCGGCACGCCGTGTGCTTGAGCTAAACGGAGTTCACGGGGTTAAAATCGAACGGGTTTCGGGCAATCTGACCGACCACTATGACCCCCGCACCAACACAATAAGGCTGTCTCAGTCAGTATGTGATTCCTACAGTATATCCGCAGTAGGAGTCGCCGCTCACGAGGCAGGTCATGCCGTGCAGTATGCAAAGGGCTATTTCCCGATAAAGTTACGCTCGGTTATACTGCCCGTATGCAACTTAGGCTCACAGCTTTCTCTGCCCTTGCTTATTATAGGAATTATATTTAATTTCTATTTTTTAGTGAAGTTAGGTGTTATTTTCTTCTGCGGAGCCCTAATTTTTCAGCTTATCACTCTGCCAGTTGAGTTTAACGCCTCAAGCCGTGCTATAACCTCCCTTAAAAATGGAGCAGTTCTGCTGACAGACAATGATGTTAGGTATACTAAAAAGGTGCTGACAGCTGCAGCTATGACCTATATTGCCGCTGCACTTGTTTCCTTAGCACAGCTCATCCGCCTGATTTCTATAACAAACAACAGACGCTAAAAAATAATTGCAAATTTTACTTGATTATTTAAAACTAATATGATATAATAACTTCCGTTGTGAATATCATATGCGCTGATAGCTCAGCTGGATAGAGCATCTGCCTTCTAAGCAGAGGGTCGGGGGTTCGAGTCCCTCTCAGCGCGCCAAAAAGAAACGACAATTTTCGACAAGAAGATTGTCGTTTCTTTTTGTTCTTTTAATTTTTCTCTTTTCGTTCTTCTCTCTTCTCTTAAATTGTCGTTTCCAGATAAAAGATAAGAGAGAAGAGATAAAAGAAAAGGTGCTTTGCATCGCAAAGCGTTGATTTAAAAACTGAATTATGCTATAATTCAGTTAGAGGTGATATTGATGAATAGTCCATTACTTGATAAATCTCTTGATTTTGCGACAAAAATAGTTTTATTTTACGAAGATTATTCTAAAAAAAGAAAAGATACGACTATCGCAAAACAATTGCTTCGTTCTGCTACAAGTGTTGGTGCCAATATAAATGAAGCTATTTATGGTAATAGTAAAGCCGATTTTATTTCTAAATTACATATTTCGCTTAAAGAAACGGGCGAAAGTATTTATTGGCTTACACTTTTAAAAAGAACTAAATTGATTGATTATAATTTTGAAGATTTGCTTTCACTTGCCGAAGAAATTAAAAGAATGTTGGTAGCATCACTAAACACCGCAAAGGAAAAAAATGAAAATTAAACTTTGTAGAATTTTTAATCTTCTTAACAAACCTACAATTATTTATTCGTCATTATTGTTTATAGCAGTACTAATCTTAAGTATTATCTATAAGAATTTCAACTATTTATTTATAGTTCCTGCTTTCAGTATTTGTTATTGTTATAGTTATTCAAGTTTTTGAATATAGAAAGTCAAAGAGTTACATACAAAGATTTTCAAATACTTGGAAACCGAGGTAAAGGAAAAGATTTTAAATATATCGACAATAAAGTTACAATAGAAATAGAAAACATAATATTTTGTCAAAATGTTTTTGAAAAAATTTTTAATGCAGGACACATAGAATTTATAGAAAAAGGGAATTTGTTTAAACATACTATTTATAGAATTACACATTCACCCCTTTCAATCGAAAAATCTCTCCAACCCGCATAAACAAAGGGGTTGGAGAGATTTTTATTTACAATACAAAAATCCTACAGTGAAACCAATTTATTTATAATACCTTTTTGTCACTTGACAAATTTTATAAATGTGTGTATAAGACGATGTTGAAAACGTTGTAAAGGTTCGTACAGGCGAAGAGGGCTACGACGCTCTTCGTGATGTTGAACAGTTCTGCCACATTGCTTTAACCTACCTATTATAAATTGCAAAGGCTTCCCCTCTTATAAAACGGAATTACACCGTAAACCTATGAAACACCTTTTTGCCCTTTTTAAGAACTATGCCGTTTTTAAGGGCCTCGGCTGTGACCTTGCACTGCGGGTCGGTGATTTTTTGGTCGTCGATGCTTACGCCACCCTGCATCACAAGCCGTCTTGCCTCTCCCTTTGAAGCGGCAAGGGAAGCTTTAACCATCATATCCAAGACACCGATTTCGCCGTCTGTAAAATCATCATCGGCAAGAGTCGTAGTGGGCATATTTTCGTGGGAGCCGCCCCCCGCAAATACCGCCTTTGCGGCAGCCTGCGCCTTGTTAGCCTCGTCCTCGCCGTGGACAAGCTTAGTAAGCTCGTAAGCCAAAATTTCCTTAGCGGTATTAAGCTGACTGCCTTCCCAAGAGTCCATTTTGTCGATTTCCTCAAGGGGCAGGAAGGTGAGCATCCTTATGCACTTTAAAACATCAGCATCTGCCACATTGCGCCAGTACTGGTAGAAGTCATAAGGAGGGGTCTTATTCGGGTCAAGCCATACGGCGTTGCCCGCCGTCTTGCCCATCTTATGGCCCTGTGAATCGGTAAGCAGGGTTATGGTCATAGCGTGGGCATCCTCGCCTAATTTTCTTCTGATAAGCTCGGTGCCGCCCAACATATTGCTCCACTGGTCGTCCCCGCCGAACTGCATATTACAGCCATATTCCTTAAAGAGATAGTAGAAATCGTAGCTCTGCATAATCATATAGTTAAACTCTAAGAATGAAAGACCCTTTTCCATCCTCTGCTTGTAACACTCGGCTCTTAACATATTATTTACTGAGAAGCAAGCCCCAACCTCACGCAGAAGCTCAACATAGTTAAGCTTAAGCAGCCAATCAGCGTTGTTTATCATCTGCGCCTTGCCCTCGGAGAAATCGATAAAACGCTCCATCTGGCGCTTAAAACAGTCGGCGTTGTGGTCGATATCCTCTTTTGTGAGCATTTTGCGCATATCGGTTCTGCCCGAGGGGTCGCCTATCATAGTAGTGCCGCCGCCTATAAGAGCTATCGGCTTATTACCCGCCATTTGAAGTCTTTTCATTAAGGTAAGTGCCATAAAATGACCTGCGGTAAGGCTATCAGCCGTGCAGTCAAAGCCGATATAAAATTTAGCCTTGCCGTTATTAATCATTTCCTTTATTTCTTCTTCATTTGTAACCTGCGCTATAAGTCCTCTGGCTACAAGCTCATCATATATTGTCATCGCTATTACTCCTGTCTACTAACTCTTTTGCTGATTTATATAAATTTTCTGTAAGCTCTGCGCCCGACATAATGCGTGCGATTTCGCTTATCCTATCCTCATATGCAAGCGGCTCTACCTTAGTAAAGGTTCTGCCGTTCTGCGTGTTTTTTTGTATAAGCAGGTGATTATCTGCCATTGCGGCAATCTGCGCTAAGTGGGTTACGCATATTACCTGACGGTTTTTTGACACCTTTTTCAGCTGTGTGCCAACCTTGCCCGCAGTATAGCCGCTGATGCCTGTATCAATCTCGTCGAAAATCATAGTGCCCACCTTGTCCTTATCAAGCAGTACACTTTTAATTGCAAGCATTACTCGGGACAATTCACCGCCTGAAGCGATTTTGGAAAGAGGTTTTACCCTCTCGCCCTTATTTGCAGAAATCAAAAACTCTACAATATCACACCCCCGCTTTGTGTACCGCCCTTTTTGGAGGGAGACAGTAAAGCGTACATCAGGCATATTAAGATAGGTTAAAATTCCGCAGACCTTGGTTTCAAACTCTGCCGCCGCCTTTTGCCTTGATTTTGTAAGCCTTTCGCCTAAGGCGACCAACCTAACAGTTGATTCGTCAAGCAGTTCTGCCAGTTCAGCTATTCTGCGATCGGAGAAAACAAGCTCCTCAAGCCGCACCTTTGCCGAGGTCAAGAAGTCCAGCATTTCCTGCTCGCTGTTTCCGTATTTTAGCATAAGCCTGTCCAGCGTGTCAAGCCTTTCATTAATACTGTCCGCATCAAGGTCGGAAAACTCGGCGCTGTCAAGAAAATCACGAAGCTCCGCTGAAACATCTTCTATAACGGAAAGTGCATCCGCCAGTTTTTCTGCCTTTGCATTCCACTCATCGCTTTTAAGTGCAGTAAGCTTTCTTTGTGCGCCGTCTATAAGCGCAGAAGCACCGTCGAAGTCTTCCCCGCCCTTAAGTGTTGCATATGCCGCTGAAAGGGTTTCAACAGTTGTGCGGTAGTTTCTTGCAATTTCGAGGTTCTTTTTAAGCTTTTCATATTCGCCAAGGGTTATATTTGCGCTTTCAAGCTCGTTTATCTGATATTTTAAAAGGTCGGTTTCGCGGTGTTTTTCGTCCTCATCAGTCTCGGCGGAGTTAAGCTCCTTTCGTATTGCATTAAGGTTTTTAAACTCCGAATAGTACTCGCTTAAAATACCGCCGTTATTAGCCAGTGCGTCTATGTACCCGATATGGCTTTCAGGGTCCAAAAGCGCCTGGCTGTCGTGCTGACCGTGTATGTTTATAAGGCTTTTGGCAATTTCCTTAAGCTCTGCCGCAGTCAAGGGTCGGTCGTTAAGCTTTATTAGCCCCTTACCCGAGGAGGAAAGCCGCCGCCTTATTACAATATTACCGTCCTCGTCCGGCGCAAAGCCGTGTTCCGCCAAAACTCCCGCAGTATAATCGTCAAAACAGCCGAAGACCGCCGAAACCTCGGCAGTATCACATCCCGCTCTTATCAGCTCCTTTGAGGTGCGCTCCCCCAAAACTGCGTTTATAGAGTCGATTACTATTGATTTACCGGCTCCCGTCTCCCCCGTCAGGACATTAAAGCCCCCCGTAAACTCAATATCAGAATGTTCGATAACCGCTATGTTTTCGATATGAAGAAATTTAAGCATTTTTCTTCCCCGTTATTTTAAAAGTTTATTAAGCTGCAAGGCAAGGTGCGCCGACTGGGGCTCGCCCGAGGTAACTATGATTATGGTATCGTCCCCCGCAAGGGAGCCAAGCATCATATCACCGAACATTTCGTCAACCGTAACGCAGGCGCTCTGCGCCATACCCGTATAGCACTTAATCACCACATTATTAAGGGAAAACGCCACACTTTTTACCGACCTTGAAAACAGCTCTTTATAATGCTCTCTGTTCTGCGCAACCGCATCTGAGGGGTCATTTGCAATATATCGGTAATGACCCTCGGCATCGTGACCCTTAACAATACGGAGCTCCTTAATATCCCTCGAAACGGTTGACTGGGTAACGTTGTAACCGAGGGACAAAAGCTCGTTTTGCAGGTCCTCCTGGGTTAAAAAAATCTTATTCTTTATTAGCTCAAGTATTTTTTCCTGTCTGTTACTTTTCATTTACATACTCCTGCTGTCTCTGAATTTAACCGAAAGCGTTTTATAAAACGACCTGTCATTAAGCCTTAAAAGCTTTGCTGTTTGCTTTGATTTTTTAATATAAATCTCGGTATACGGGCGAACAGGGCTTACCTTTCTGCCGTCCACCGTCAAATAAATATCTGTCCGTTTTTTTGAATAGGCCTTTAATTTTACCGTATTTTCTGTCCCCAACAAAATCGGTTTTGCAGAAAGGGAATGTGAGCAAATAGGCGTAATGCACATATTCTGCGTAAGCGGATCAATTATAGGTCCCCCTGCTGACATTGAATAGGCGGTAGAGCCTGTGGGGGTTGAAAGTATCAATCCGTCCGCACGATAGTTGATATAATCCTTATCCACTGCCACCGAAATATCAATAATTCTCGATATAAAACCGCTTGTTATAACCGCATCGTTAAGAGCGTTGTATTCCGCAATTTTCTTTCCGTTTTCCACAACGCTTACAGAGAGCATCATACGGTTTTCAACAAAATACTCCCCCGTTTTAAGCTTGGAAATAAGCTCTAATTCGTTCTGTTCGATATTTGCAAGATAACCCATTCTTCCCGCATTTATGCCAAGCACCGGCTTATTGTCGAATGCAGCACGCTTTGCATAGCGGATTATCGTACCGTCGCCGCCGATAGTAATAATAAAATCCGCAATTTTATAAAGCTGTTCCTCAGGCAGGTGCTTGAAGTCCGCACTCGCAATATTTTCGGGAAGATAGCCCTCTATCCCCTCATTTTTTAATATAACGCCCAGCTTTTCAACTACCTCGGCAGAGCCTCTTTTATCAAGATTAGGCAGAACCGCTACCTTCATATTTTCACTCCTTTAACGCCTTATAAGAGTCCTCGACCAGCTCCCATGCCGTTTTTTCGCATAGGACTTCGGGGGATTCACTCTTTTCTATAAAGCATAAGTATTCAATATTGCCCTCAGGGCCTTTAATAGGTGAAAAATCTAACCCTAAAAGGGAAAAATTATTCTCGGCTATAAGCGATACAATTTTTTGGATGACTGCTATATGCACCGCTTTGTCCCGCACAACGCCCTTTTTGCCCACATTTTCCTTGCCCGCCTCAAACTGCGGCTTTATAAGGCATACCGCCCTGCCGCCTTCCTTTAAAAGGGTACGGAGCACGGGGAAAATGTGATAAAGGGAGATAAAGGAAACATCAACCGAGGCAAAATCGAGCTCGTCGGGCACCTGCTCCCTTGTAACATAACGGAAATTTGTGCGTTCAAGGTTTATAACTCGGTCGTCCGTACGCAATTTCCACGCAAGCTGACCGTAGCCCACATCAATCGAATAAACCTTAACCGCTCCATTTTGCAGCATACAGTCGGTAAAGCCGCCGGTTGATGCGCCTATATCGGCGCAAACACAGCCTTCAAGCGAGATATTAAAGCTCTTCATCGCCTTTTCGAGCTTAAGTCCCCCTCGACTTACATATTTAAGGGTTTCACCCCGCACCTCAATAATATCATCGGGCTTTACGGTGTTTCCCGCCTTGTCTGATTTCTGGTTATTGACATAGACTATGCCCGCCATAATAAGTGCCTTTGCCTTTTCACGGCTTTCGGCATATCCGCACTCTACAAGTGCAATGTCAAGTCTCTGCTTTTCACTCATCTGTATAATTTACCGCCCTTAGCATACTTTCGGAATCAAGTCCGTTTGAGTTTATTGCGGAGGAAACCGCCGCACAGGGAACAAACTTACCGTCTATTGCGTGAATTTTGTATTTACCGCCAAAGCCGTCCTCCAAAAGCCTTGCTGCGCAAAGCTCTCCTATTCCCCCGTTTTTTATACCCTCTTCAAAAAAGTGTACATCATCATATTTCTCAATTTCCGAAAAACACTCATCACTTATGGGGTAAATTTTATTAAGCTTTAAAATATTAAGCTCGGGATATTTTTTCTTTGCCTCAAGTGCATCGGAGAAAAGCCTGCCGTAGGTTATTATAAGATTTTTACCCTTCCCCGAAATCAGGGTGTAATCGGAAGAAAAATCACAGTCGGGCTCTTCCTTTTCACAGCCTCGGGGATAGCGTATCGCACAAATTGCGTCCTCCTTGGCGGCACGCTTAATATCGTTTTCAAGCTCCTTATAGTAACAAGGCGAATATACCGTCATATTAGGGACTGTTGTTAAAAACGGAACATCTAAAAGTCCCTGATGAGTTTCGCCGTCCTCGCCGACTATTCCCGCACGGTCAATAAGCAGTCTTACAGGGAAACCGCCTATTGCAATATCGTGTATCACCTGGTCAAAGCCACGCTGTAAAAACGAAGAATATACCGCAAAAAAAGGCTTCATACCGGCAGAAGCCAGTCCCGCCGCAAAGGTTACTGCGTGCTGTTCTGCAATGCCCACATCAAAAAATCGGTTTTTGTACTTCCCCGCAAAGGCGGTAAGTCCGGTTCCCGAGGTCATTGCGGCGGTTATAGCGCAGATTTTTTCGTCCTCTTCGGCAACCGAGCAAAGCGCCGCTCCCGCCACATCAGAAAATGTTAATTTGCCGCTTTCTGTTGCACCCTTCTCAACATCGAAGGGGGAAACGCCGTGATAATTTTTAGGCGAAGATTCGGCATAGGAGTACCCCTTGCCCTTAGTGGTTATAACATGAATAAGCGAGGGCCTTGAATATGTTTTAGCAACCTCGAAAAGCTGCTCCATAGCCTTTACATTATGCCCATCCACAGGGCCTAAATAGTTAAACCCGAGCGCCGTAAAGAAGTTATTTTTATAAACAAGCCCCTTTATGGCCTCTTTTACTGTATAAACAAAGTCATTAATCGGTTTTCCGATAACGGGAATTGCCAAAAGGAAACGGCTTAGGGCGTATTTAAAATGATGATAATGGGGCTTGTTTCGCATTTTGGTAAAACTGCGGGAAAGTGCGCCCACATTCCGTGAAATGGACATTTTATTATCGTTAAGCACAACAATAAAATTATTTCTTCCGCTGCCCACATTATTAAGCGCCTCATATGCCATACCGCCCGTCATTGCGCCGTCCCCTATTACCGCCACCGCCGTGCCGTTTTCGCCCTTAAGCCTTTTCGCACGGTAAATACCGTATGCAGCGGAGATGGAGTTACTGCTGTGTCCCGTAATAAATGGGTCGTGTTCGCTCTCGGTAGGCTTCATATAACCCGAAATGCCGTTTTCGGTACGGAGAGTAGAAAATCTTTCAAACCGTCCCGTTAAAAGCTTATGGGTATAGCATTGATGCCCCACATCGAAAATAATCGCATCGTTTGGGGAAGAAAAGCATCTGTGGAGCGCAACGGTAAGCTCAACTGCACCGAGGTTAGAGGCTAAATGCCCGCCGTTTTTAGCAACGGTTAAAACTATGCAGTCCCGTATTTCCTCGCACAAAAGCGATATTTGAGCTTCATTAAGCTTTTTTACATCATCGGGTGATTTAATTTTGCATAACAGCTTATATTCCAATTATTCAACATTCCTTTTAATAGCTTCGGTTAAGCAGATACTTTGTAAGCTCCTTTAAGGAGGTGCTGTCTCCCTTAAAATTATCAAGCAGGTTTTCGGCGTTTTGAGAAAGCTCTTTAGCCCTTTTGCGTGCGCCGTCTATACCACAAAGGGTAACAAAGGTGGTCTTTCCATTTTTCTCGTCACTGCCTATCGGCTTGCCGAGGGTCTTTTCGTCTGCGGTGCAGTCGAGAATATCGTCAATTATCTGAAAGGCGAGCCCAAGGCTATCAGCATACTCTGCGGCGTATTTAACATACTCTTCGTCCGCTCCCGCAAGAACACAACCGCATACAGCCGCCGCCTTTAAAAGACAGGAGGTTTTTTTAAGGTACATTTCCAAAAGCTCCTCTGCGACAGCTCCCGTTTTTTCAAGCTTCAAATCCATAGCCTGACCGCCCACCATACCGTCTATTCCCGCATTGTCCGCAAGGACACAAATCGCCCTTAAAACCCTTTCGGGCGGTATGCTTTCAGTTTTCGCCGCCGTAGAAAAAGCAAGAGTCAAAAGTGCGTCCCCCGCAAGCAAGGCGGTATCCTCTCCAAAGGCCTTGTGACAGGAAGGCTTGCCCCTGCGCATATCGTCATTATCCATACAGGGCAAATCGTCGTGAATAAGGGAATAGGTATGTATCATCTCTATCGCTGCGGCGAAATTAAGGGCACTATCCCCCTCGCCGCCGCAAAGCTTATAAAACTCAAGCAGTAAAACAGGTCTTATCCTTTTTCCGCCGTTTAAGAGAATGTACCCCATAGCTTTGCGGGCTTCGTTAATGCCGTCCCCTTTTTCAGCTGTAAGCTCCCGTAGCCTTTGCTCGATTTTAGGAAGCAGATTATCAAAAAGATTATTTATCTCCATTTTTCAGCTCCTCCTCGGTAAGCGAGGTTATCTTTTGCCGTGCGGTTTCAAGGGTTTTGCGGCAATCATTAGTGAGCTCCATTCCTTTTTCAAAAAGCTTTATTGATTCATCAAGGGAAATATCGCCGTTTTGGAGCTCTTCAACTATTTTTTCAAGCTCGTTAAGGGATTTTTCAAAATCGGTATTTTTACTCATAGCTTACTCTCTACCTCTTTTACCTCGCAAACGGCAACACCGTCCGCAAATTTAAGATTAATACTGTCTCCGTCACTAAGTCCCGATACGGTTTTAACGGCTTTGCCGTCCTTAGTTGCCACCGCATATCCTCGGGACAAAACCTTTAAGGGACTTAACGCATCAAGCCCCGCCGCTGCAGCACAAAGCCTCGTCTCGTTTTTATTTAAAAGAAAAGCAAATGCGTTTGTGAGACCTTCTGCGGCCTTATCCGCACGCTCGGCTCTTATATTTATTATATAATCCTCGGGGTGTTTAAATACACCCAAATGGGCTTTTTCCAACCTTGATAAGCAATAATTATATTTCCCCGCAAGGGCGGTTTTAAGCAAGGCTTCATACTTTTGAAGCCTTTTAACTATTTCGTCTCGGTCGGGAACGGCAAGCTCTGCCGCCGCTGACGGAGTGGGTGCTCGCATATCGGCGACAAAATCGCTTATTGAAAAATCGGTTTCATGCCCGACTGCCGAAATAATAGGAATAGGTGATTCTGAAATTTTAATTGCCAGAGCCTCGCTGTTAAATTCGTTTAAATCCTCTGCCGAACCGCCGCCCCTGCCGATAATTATTAAATCAATACCGTGAAGATGGTAAAGTCGGTCAAGTGCGTCAAGCATTTCGGGCTCCGCTGCCGCTCCCTGCACCGAAACAGGGCACATTACCACCTCGGTTACAGGCCAACGTCGGGAGAGAATATTTAAAATGTCCCTTACAGCGGCTCCCGTTTCGGAGGTTACCACCGCAATTTTTTTGGGGAATTTAGGCAAAGGTCTTTTGTTTTGCGGGTCAAAAAGTCCCTTAGCTTCAAGCCTTGCCTTTATGCGTTCAAACTCTCGAGCCTGCTCGCCCTCGCCCACAGGAAGCATCTGCTCGGCATAGAACTGGTACTGACCGTCCTTTTCGTAAACCGAGGCTCTGCCTATAAGCACCACCTGCATACCGTCCTTCGGTACAAAGGGTATATGAGACGCGAAGGAGCGGAACATAACACAGCGTATAGCCGCATCCGCATCTTTGAGAGTGAAATACAAATGACCGCTTGCATAATGGCTTTTAAAATTTGAAAGCTCGCCTGTTACGGCCACGCTTTGCAAATTGACATCACCCTCTATTAAAGACTTAACATAAAAATTAAGCTGTTTTACGGTTATGGCTCTGATATCCATATTAAAGTGCCTTCGCCACGGTAGAGAGTATTCCGTTTACAAAGGAAGCGTCATTTTCGGTTGCATATTTTTTGCAAAGCTCCACCGCCTCGTTAATGGAAACCGAAACGGGAATATCGTCTGAATATTTCATTTCAAAAATGGCAAGCCGCATAATGCAAAGGGCGGTTTTGGAAATTCTTTTGATATTCCAGCCTACCGAGCTTTCCGAAATAAGCGAATCAAGCTCCTCTAAATGCCCGTAAACCCCTTTGAATACCGTATTTATATAATCATCCGGCACAAGGTCGCGAGCCTCGGCGGCAGCTTCTAAAATTTCCTCAATACCATTATCGTTAAATTCTTTTTCAAAAACAAGAATAAAAGCTTCTTCCCTTGCCTGCTTTCTTGTCATAACGCACCTGCTTTCATAATTATGCGATTTAATTATTATATATCAATTTATATTATACACGAAAATATGCAATATTTCAACCCGAAAATGCATATTTATCTTTTGATTTTTAGGATACGATAAATAGCAAAAACAGCGGCGAAAAATACTATTCGACAAATAACAGGGACGAGGTCGACTACTATAAAAAGCGTGTGCATCAACTGCTTGACAACAACCTTATTTGCACGAAAATAAAAATGTTGACAAATGAGGTCTTATGGTATAAAATAACACTATCGCAGAGTAGATGACCGTGCGTTAAGTGCTGTTGGGACGGGGAGTTGCCTGACAGACGAAGGATTTTCCCGCGGTTCGGTCGTCGCATCCCGCTGCCGAGTAATATCGCAGATTTGAATCTCCTTATTATCGGTAAAAACGGGTAATAATAAGGAGGTTTTTTTATGAACAAAAAAGGCAAGCAGTACATTTTTTCTATGGTGACGGCGGCGCTGTTAATAGCCCTTAAAATCATCTTAGAGCGTTTTTTATCCTACAATGTGTGGAATCAGCGGTTCGGGTTCTCGTTTATAGCTGTCGGCTTCGCCGCTATTACCTTGGGCGTTCCGTGGGCTATGGCGGTATCGGGCATCGCCGATATTTTGGGTGCGCTCATCTTCCCGACAGGCCCATATTTCCCGGGATTTACACTTACGGCTGTCCTTACCGCCCTTTGCACCGCACTTTTCATAAGAAAAAACGCCACCCTTTTAAAGGTGACGGCAAGCGTGCTCATTAATCAGATTTTCGGGTCTGTAATGCTTAATTCACTATGGATTTCGATTCTCTACGGCAAGGGCTTTATCGCACTTATTCCGGGAAGAATCGTTCAGGCGATATTTATGACGGTAATTCAAATCGTGCTTACCTATGCCCTTTACGGCAATAAAAGCGCAGTTCGCCGCAGGCTTTTAAAAATTCCCGCATTGGCAAACGCGCAGAGTTGATTTAGAATTAACTGCAATAATTACTCCCATAAAAATTCAAGTTGATAAAATTTTGCCCCCGCTTAAAAAGCGGGGGCTTTTGCCGTTAATATTATTCCTCAGCTTCAAAGGCATCTTTAGAAAGACCGCAAACGGGGCATACCCAATCCTCGGGTACATCTTCCCACGCAGTGCCGGGAGCTATGCCGTTTTCCTCATCGCCTACTTCGGGGTCATACATATAACCGCAGGGGCAAACATATTTCATTACGATAATCTCCATTCCGCCGCTGAATTTAATTCAAAAGCAAAAGCCTGTGGCGGCGCACAGACTCTGACCTAAAAAGGACAAAGGCTTTTGTATGTACAGTGTACCTAAATACTGTATTGCATTAAAGCACCAGCGACGGAGCGCTGTATGCCGGGGTGCCATTTCGCTGTTAGGCTGTCGCCTTACAAAAATAAACGCAAGAAAGGCAGTAAAAGGCGGCGAGCGAAACCTTTTTATCCATTGTTATCACTTCTTTTTGAAACATTATAGCATAGACTTATGCAAATATCAATATCAATAACAACCACAAGTTTTAACCGTTTTTTCGGCAGGAGCAGCAGCTTTCAAAAAGCTTGTTAATATTAAGCCGCTTTTCTTCCCTGTCCACGATAAAGTCGAGCTTATCACAAATACTTTCCGTATCCTCACCGCTATAAAAGGCGTTCATTATACTGCGCTCGGCGGCGACATGAAGGGTGCTTCTGAGAATCCCGTCCGCTAAAATCAAATCGTTTCCGGGGACTATTTTGTATATTGTAATACCATTTTCATCCAAATTATAAAGGCAAAAGCCTAAAACCTCTTCACCGCATTTTGCCTTTACACAGCCTGAAATTTCGGAAAATTCCAGTCCGTTTTCCAAAAACAAACGGGTTATTTCATCCTTATCGCTTATCGGTGCTAATGCAATCATTCCTCTTCACGCCCCTTTTGGGTAATGCTTGTAAGTCTTCTCATTTCCCTTTCGTTTAAGGGTCTCCACTTACCCTGAGGGAGCATCCCCAGCTTTACCCCCGCAATCTCGGTGCGCTTAAGACGCAAAACCTCAAGTCCCACTTCCTCGCACATACGGCGTATCTGGCGGTTTCTGCCCTCGTTTAAAACGAATATAAGGACAGTTCTGTCAGGCTTTCGCTCGGCTACAAAGCAGTCGCAGGGAAGGGTCTTTCTGCCATCGAGCACTATCCCCTCCTTCATCTTGAGGAGCTGTTCTTCTTCGGCAACGCCTTTTACCGTCACACGGTAGGTTTTGTTCACATGGGAGGACGGGTGGGTAAGCTTATTTGCAAAATCCCCGTCATTAGTCATTATTAAAAGCCCTTCGGAATCACGGTCAAGCCGTCCCACAGGAAAAACCCTGTTACCTGCATCCGCAACTAAGTCCGATACTGTTTTGCGGCCTAACTCATCGCTCATTGTGGTGACAAAGCCGCGGGGCTTATTAAGCATTATATAAACCTTTTCATTTACGGGAACAACCGCTTTACCCCTAACGGTTACCTTGTCACGCTTCGGGTCTACCTTAGCGCCAATCTCGGCGATGTGTCCGTTTATTTTAACTTTGCCAGCCATTATCAGCTCCTCTGCCTTTCTGCGGGATGCCACTCCACACTCGGCAAGGTGCTTTTGCAGTCTTATTTTATTGTCCTTCATTATGTTCTCCTAAATGCATTTGAGTATGTACCTTATGTTTTGCTTAATTTCATCGTAAAAGCTGATTTTCTCAGGTAAAGCGGGGATATCCCTTAAGGCGGTAAGCTGTACTGTGCCTATAACCTCGTCACCCATTTTGTATTCCACCGTTCCTAATATATCGCCCTTGGAAACAGGTGCATAAAGAAACTTCGGCAAATTCACTTCACAGCTTAACTCCTTAGTTTCAAGGGTATTTACAGTGTACGGCTCAATAAAAACCTCGATTTGTTCCTCGCTTGAACCGATAACAGGTATATTATAGCAGGAAATTTTAGGGCTGTAATTTGTCTGTTTAATTGAGTTAATCCCGTAGTTTAGTAGATTTGCGTGGTCGTTCCAATCATCGGGGTCATTAAGGGTAACGGCGACCGCAAGCTTTCCGTCCTTCCTTGCCGCCGAAACCAAGCATCTGCCCGACCTTTTGGTAAATCCGGTTTTAACCCCTACAGCACCTTCAAACAATTTAAGCATTTTATTGTGGTTTGTAAGGGAGCGTCTGTAGGGAGGGTTGCCGTAATTAAGCACAGCCGATTCACTTGCCGCCGCCTTAGCGAAATCCTCGTTTTTAAGAGCATAAGCCGCTAACAGGGCAAGCTCCCTTGCGGTGGTGTAATGGCCCTCTGCATCAAGACCCGAGGGGGTTACAAAATGGGTGTCCTTAAGTCCTAATTCCTCGGCTTTCTTGTTCATCATATCGGCGAATTTTTCCACAGTTCCCCCAAGGGAAATCGCAGTGACATTTGCAGCATCATTGCCCGAGGCTAACATCATACCGTAAAGCAGATCGTGGTAGGTCACCCTATCACCCGCAAGCAGTCCCATAGACGAGCCCTCAACCCTAAGCATATCCGCCGTAACGGTTATTTCCTCGTTTAAATCGGCGTTCTCGCATAAAAGGAGCGCCGTCATTATCTTAGTAGTGCTGGCCATAGGCAGTTGTTCGTCCACATTCTGCGCATATATGATTTCGCCCGTATCACCGTTTATCACCGCCGCCGCCTTTGCAGAAGTGCCAACAGCATCTACGGGCATAAACGAAAAAATAAACAGGGTTAAACAAAAGCAAATAATTTTTTTCATAACACGCCTCCCCACCCTTAATTTTATGAGGGTGAACGGGCGTTATATTACGGATTAATTATTCTTTTCCTTTTTGTCTTTTGAGAAAAGCTCCTTTGCCTTTTCAAGTACCTCAGGCGCCATGGCAATAGCCTTTTCAGCAGAGGACAGCTCGTTATAAACAGGCATCATTTTAGCATTTCCGCCGCTCACTGCGATAAAGGCAACGGGTGAAACGGTAACGCCTGCACCGCCACCGCCGCCGAAAAGCCCCGACTGGGTCTTACTGGGAAAATCACTTCCGCCAGTCGCCACCCCAAAGGATACCTTTGAGACGGGAATCAGGGTAATATCCCCCACAACAATCGGGTCGCCGATAATGGTGTTTGCATCAACCATAGCACGGAGCTTGTCCATTGTTACATCCATAATGTTTTTTATGCTGTTTTCGCTCATAGCTCATTCCTCGTTTTAAATTTATTATATTCGGAAAAAACTCCGAAAGCCATTACAATTAAATAGATTATTCTAACCCTTACAACTACCGAAAAGCCAAAATAGGAATCAACCGAATTAAAATCCGAAGAAACATTTATGCTTTTCATTTTCACATTAGCTATTCCTTCAATAAGGGTGAGGACGGGATAAACTGCGGCACATACCGCCCCGTATTCTATGGCGACGGTTGCGGCGTCACCGGATGCGACCTTAATATCAAGGCAGAGCCTTCTTATCGCTATATGCTTAAAGCTTCCTTTAAGCCTTTCAAGCACCGATTTCACCAGAACGAATATTTCCCTTACCGCTCCCGAAAAGCCGTGTTTCTTCTTAAGCTTATCAAAAGCCTTTCCGGTCTTTTTTTTCACCTTTTTATCGCTTTCGGTATCTGGCTTCGGCTCTTTAATATCCTCTTTAGGCTCCACCTCATACGCCTTAATTCCTAAAACCTTCAGTTTCACAAAAAAATCCCCGTCATATTTTATATGAACGCTTATAGGAATAAAAAGCAAAAGGACGATAAACGCCAAAACCGCAAGGATAATAATTAAAGGTGCCAAGTCATTCTCCCCTTTAGGTTAGTATCATTCAAAAAAACGGTATTATTCCTCTTCGAGGGGTATCTGCTCGCCCACCTCTTCGCTTGCATCTTCATTTTTGGGCAGAGACGGAAGCTCGGATAAATCACTTATACCGAAGCACCGCAAAAAGTTCTTGGTGGTGCCGTACAAAAGCGGCTTTCCGGGCAGCTCAAGTCTTCCCCGCTCCTCAATAAGCCCCTTTTCCACAAGCGTGGTCACAACGCCTGAGCAGTCAACCCCTCTTACCTGCTCGATAAAGGATTTAGTTACAGGCTGATTGTAAGCCACAACAGCAAGCACCTCAAGCGCCGCAGGAGAAAGCGGTGTGCGCCGTTTAATATCAAACATTTTCTTTATGTATCCCGCATATTCCTTTTTGGTGGCAAGCTGATAGGTGTTTTCCATTCTCACAAGCTGAACGCCTATATCCTTAGCGTCAAGCCGTTTTGAAAGAACCTCCATAACCTCCACAACCCGTTCGGGTTTAATATCAAAAACCTGCGAAAAGCGGTCTATGCTTAAGGGCTCTCCGCCCGAGAAAAGCACCGCCTCAAATGCGGGGATTAGCTCAGAAGTCGTCATTTGCGTTTATGCTCCTTAATAAGTGTGATTTCTGCATTGTCCGAATCTCCCTCAACCCTAACACGGTTTGCCTTGCAAAGCTCCAACACCGCCAAAAAGGTTGCTACAAGCTCCGAACGGCTGTGTGCGGTTTTATAAAGGGAAGACAGCCTTTTAGAGCCGCCTGTCCACAAATTTCTCATAACAAAAACGATTTTAGAGGACACTGCAACAATTTTTTTAGCCACAATCTTTGTAAAAGGTGCGGTTGAAGGTGGGAGCTTTCTTTGTCCCCTGCCTACCGCCGACAGATACGAAAGATACATAACATCAGCCGAGTGGGTGAGCTCATAGGTTTTATCAAACTCAATTTCCTCGGGAAGCCTTACAAATTTGTCAAAGCCGTCCTGCATTAAGGAGAGCTTTTGCGCCATCTGCTGGCAGACCATATACTCAAGCAGTGCTCCTGTAAGCTCTTCTTTAAGCTTTACAATCTCGTCGTGCTTAGGCAGCAGACTCACGGTTTTAATGTAAAGCAATCTTGACGCCATTTCAAGAAACTCGCTTTCAAGCTCCATTTCCTCTGCCTTAAAAAGCTCTATTTGTTCTAAATACTGGTCGATAAGCACGCTTAGCTCAATATCATAAATATTAAGCTTGTTGCGTGCAATCAATTGTAAAAGTAGGTCCAGCGGGCCCTCAAAGCCCTCTAATTTATAGCTTAATGTATTTTCCATTTTTCACCCTATAAACCCAAAGGGCAATCCCGCAATAAATCCCAAAAAGCTCATAACCGCATTTGTAAGGAAGTTAAGCGGAGCATCCAATACACCAAACCACAAAAGCGCAATCAACCCCAAAAAGATGTAGCGCTCGTAACGCATTAGTGCGTAATAATACTTGTAAGGCAAAAGTGCCGATAATAGCCTTGAGCCGTCAAGGGGCGGAATAGGAATAAGATTAAAGACCGCAAGAGATACATTAATAAGCGCAATATAATAAAAGAAAAAGCCGATATATAAAGCAATATTATTAAAAACGAAAAGCATAACAATATTATAAATTAAAAGCGCTATTAGGGCTACAATCAGGTTGGCAAGAGGACCTGCAAAGGCGGTAATAGCCATATCCCTTTTAGGATTTCTGAAATTGTTTGAATTGACCTGAACAGGCTTTGCCCAGCCGAAGCCAAAGAGCAATATACAAGCCGCACCTATCCAATCTATATGCGCAAAGGGGTTAAGCGACATCCTTCCCTGATACCTTGGCGTGGGGTCGCCTAGTTTAGTCGCCGCAAAGCCGTGGGCAAATTCGTGAACAGGCATAGTAAGAAAAATTACGGTCAAGGACGACAGAATATATACAATTATACTTGAAAAATCTATGTTCCCCGATAACAGTCTGTTTATCAAGCCATACCACTCCAATCTATTTTATTATTATATAACAATTATGGAATAATTACAAGAAAAAGATACATCGTGGCAGGGTTTATCAGGAAAATAATAACTTTTATGCAAAATATACATAAACAATTTGCAATTATTAACTTGACATATTTCGACAAAATCAATAAAATAGTATTAGGAAGCATTTTTAAACTTAACAAATTTTATATGACAAAACAAAAATCACCTTTTCGCAATATGCTAAAAAGGTGATTAAATGGAGCTGAAGATGGGACTTGAACCCACGACCTGCTGATTACGAATCAGCTGCTCTACCAACTGAGCCACTCCAGCGTTTGCTATATGATTATACCAACAACATCGTGTTAAGTCAAGTGAAAAAATAATCTACGGAGGAATTCATTATGGATAAACTAATTAATCAAAGAATTGCTTTGTACAGAAAAATGGCTAACCTCACACAAACCGAGGTGGCCGAAAAAATGGGAATGAAATGCAGCACATATTCACAAATGGAGCGCAAGGGTTCAATTAGCTCTGAGCGTTTGCTCGCCCTTTCAAAAATTCTCGGTGTAAATCCCGAAATGTTGCTTTACGATTCATCGGAAGATAAAAAGATTGATTTTTCTGGCAACGAAATCTCGGCAAGCAAGCTTAACCAAACCAACAACCCCTTTAGTGACAACTCTTACAGTCCCGCACCCTTTATAGCCACCCACAAGGAAGAGAGCATTATTAAAATACTCCGTAATCTTCCAAAGCCCTATTACGATGAGGTAATCAATTTTATAGATTCTAAATACAAGGAATCAAAGAATAAATGACGCAAAGCCTGAGGTTTAACGCCTCAGGCTTTAAATTATACTTATTCATTATGCAGGCGGTAAGAAAGGGTCATAAGACTGTCCCCAAAATGCACATTTTCAACCTTTATGCCGGGGTATTTAAGTGCCAAATCGTAATGGCTGAAGTTCCAAAAGCCCTTTATACCAAGTCCCACAAGCTGATCCGCAATTACCTCAGCTGCATTTTTCGGTATACAGAGTATCGCCACATCAGGAAGATTTTCTTTGCAAAACTCGTCAATCGTATCGGTGCTTCTTATAGGCAGATTCTTTATAACCTGCCCTACAAGCGACTCCTTACTATCAAAAAGCCCTGTAAGCCTAAATCCCTTTGACTCAAAGTTGATGTGCATTGTAACAGCCCGTCCCAAATTACCTATGCCGATTAGTATTGCGGTTCTCGGCGCATCAAGACCTAAAATATGCCCGATTTCGGACTGCAACAGCTCAATGTTATAGCCGTATCCCTGCTGGCCGAAACCGCCGAAGCAATTTAAATCCTGCCTTATCTGGCTTGCGGTAAGCCCCATTCTCTCGGACAGCTCACGGGATGAAATTCTTGTCATTCCCGCCGCCTTAAGCTCGCCCAAAAATCTGTAATATCTTGGCAGACGCTTTATAACCGAATCGGATATAATATTACTGCTCATTTAATCACTCTTTTATCTTTATTTCACATTAATAATAAAACATTGATAAAAAAATGTCAAGTTTTTAATAAAAACATCTTGACAAACTAAAAAAAAAGAGTATAATAAAATAGTAATCATTACTGATTTGGGTGGTTATATGAAAAAATATTCACGCCAGCGTGAAGCAATTCTCAATGTGTTATGTTCCACCGATACGCATCCCACAGCAAACTGGGTATACAATCGGGTGCGTGAAACCATACCGAACATCAGCTTAGGCACTGTATACCGAAATCTCTCCGCTTTAAGCAAGGAGGGCAGGATTATTTCGGTGCCGGTAAGTGACGGGTTCGAGCATTTTGACGGCAACGATTCCCTGCATGCGCATTTTTATTGCAAAAGGTGCGGGAAAATCACTGATATTGCCCTCGAAACCGATTACTTAGCCCAAGCGGTCAAAAAAAACGGTTTCACACCCGACTCCTCGGTTTACATTGTCCGAGGCGTTTGCAGCGAATGTAATGCAAAAGAAAAAAATTAATTTAACGGAGGAAATTAAAATGAAAAAGTATGTATGTCTTGTATGCGGTTATACGTATGAGGGCGAATCAGCTCCCGACGAGTGCCCCATCTGCCACGCTCCCGCTTCTAAGTTCCAAGAGCAGGCTGCTGAAAAATCTTGGGCTGCCGAGCACTCTGTAGGTATCGCTAACGGCGTTGACCAAAGAATAATCGACGGTCTTCGTGAAAACTTCAACGGCGAGTGCTGTGAGGTTGGTATGTATCTTGCTATGGCAAGGGTTGCCCACCGTGAGGGTTATCCCGAAATCGGTCTTTATTGGGAAAAGGCTGCTTACGAAGAGGCTGAACACGCCGCTAAGTTTGCAGAGATGCTGGGCGAGGTTGTAACCGACAGCACCAAGAAGAACCTTGAGATGCGTGTTGACGCTGAGAACGGCGCTACCCTCGGCAAAACCGAGCTCGCTAAACTTGCTAAGGAACTTAACCTCGATGCTATTCACGACACCGTTCACGAGATGGCTCGTGACGAGGCTCGCCACGG
>CAJGCQ010000003.1 GCA_904501875.1 Clostridiaceae bacterium
CTCATCAAGGAAGAAATGAAGAAGCCCACCATCACGAAAGAGGGCTTAGTATTATGGCTCAGGCATATTCAAAACATGAGCTTAGAAACGAAGGAACACAAACAAAGACTGATTGACATTTTTGTAAACGCCGTATATCTTTACGACGACAAATTAGTCATAACATTTAATTATAAGGAAGCAAGTAAAACCGTAACCTTAAAAGAGGTAAACGGTTCGATTATAGAATGCTCAGGTGCACCAAAAAGAAACACTTCCTTTTGGGAAGTGTTTCTTTTTGTGTTTGTGTCCGCAGGACACAACATCGTTTTGCGGTAAAACCGCAAACATCATTTGACCGAAGGTCAACATCATTCCGCCTTGGCGGACACAAAACGAGGTTGCCTTACGGCAAACAGTGTTGCGCTTTGCACAAACGATGAGGCTTCGCCAACGATGTTGCACTTCGTGCAAATTTATGGTATAATTTTAACATAAGCGAGGTGATAGCAATGAAAGAGGATAAACTTTCAGATTTATCGATGCAATTATCTGTTGATGTTTTGAAACTGACAAAAGAACTAAGGTCAAAACATGAAACTGTAATTTCAAATCAAATCAGCAGAAGTGCTACAAGTGTTTGTGCTAATATTGCAGAGAGCAAATACGGTCATAGCCGTGCTGACTTCATTGCTAAACTCGAAATCGCACTTAAGGAAGCTAACGAAACAGGTAAATGGCTCGAAATGCTTTTGAAATCTAACTATATTAGCGAAGTGAAATATAAAGAGTTAAACAAGGTTTGTTCTACAATTAGAATTTTGCTTATAGCTTCGATTAAAACCGCTAAGGAGAATTCGAAATGAACAAAGCGAAATATATAAGCAGTATTCTATTTGACAATTCACTAAGCAGAAATTCTTATCTAAACGATTTACCGGTTATTAAATATCTTGCACAAAATAATGAATTGAATTTTACTTCAAACATTACCTTTTTTGTAGGTGAGAATGGAACTGGGAAATCTACCTTATTGGAAGCAATTGCGGTTGCATATGGCTTTAATGCGGAAGGCGGTACAAAAAACTTTTCTTTTTCTACTCAAGATACACATTCGGAACTTTCCGAGCATTTAACTTTAATTAAAAGAGATTATGCAAAAGACGGTTTCTTCTTAAGGGCGGAAAGTTTGTATAATGCAGCTACATATATTGACGAGGTCGAAGCAACTCATAATTATGGCAATGTTTCTTTGCACAATCAATCTCATGGGGAAAGTTTTCTATCTATCGTTCAGAATCGTTTTAGCGGAAATGGGTTATACCTTTTGGATGAACCTGAAGCAGCCCTTTCGCCTATGCGGTTAATGACTTTAATTGTTGAAATGGACAGTCTGCTAAAAAATAATTCTCAATTTATAATTGCAACACATTCGCCAATTTTAATGGCATTTCCTAATGCAGAAATATTGCAGTTTTCGGAAGCGGGAATCGAAAAGGTGAAATACTATGAAACTGAGCATTATAAAACAACAAAACTTTTTGTTGAGGAACCTGAGAAAATGATTCATCATTTAATTGATTATAATAATTGAAAATAACGGTTTTTAGGTACATTTAATTCGTGTCATTAAGTTCAAACTACCCAAGCCTGGAGCCTCGACACGCAAATCGCGTGCTGAGGCTCTTCTTTTTTACAGTTTCAACCTCGCGTTTAAGGTTGGTTATGAACACTCGCACAAAAAAACTCTCGTTCGCTTGAACGAGAGTTTTTTATCCAAGCCCACAGGCTTGGTATATCATCAGTAATATCCTCACACTCTATGACACTTTAACTTCAAATTCAAATTTCCCGTCTTTATAAGTGCAAAGCACCGTGTCCCCGTTTTTAACCGTAGAATCAAGAATTTTCTCGCTTAGCGGGTCTTCGATTTTGTTTTGAATCTCACGGCGAAGAGGTCTTGCACCGTATACGGGGTCAAAGCCCTTTTCGGCGAGGGCGTATTTTACGCTGTCGTCAAATTCGGCGGTAATATTAAGGTTTTTAAGCCTATCCGCTAAACCATCAAGCATCTTTTCGGAAATCTCGGCAATCTGCTCTTTATTAAGCTTTGAGAAAACAATAATATCGTCCACACGGTTTAAAAACTCGGGGCGGAAGGTGGATTTAAGTTCATTCAAAACAAGCTCCTTTACATCCTTATTCTCGTCCTTACCGCTCTCACCGAAGCCAAAGGAAACCTTCTTTTCGGTGATAAGTCTTGCTCCCACATTAGAGGTCATAATTATAACCGTGTTCTTAAAGTCAACCCGCCGACCTTGCGAATCGGTCAAGATGCCGTCCTCAAGAATTTGCAAAAGCATATTGAAAACATCGGGGTGCGCCTTTTCAATCTCGTCAAAAAGGATTACGGAATAAGGATTGCGCCTTACCTTTTCGGTAAGCTGACCGCCTTCCTCAAAGCCGACATATCCGGGAGGCGAGCCCACTAGCCTTGAAACTGTGTGCTTTTCCATATATTCGGACATATCAAGCCTTATCATCATATTCTCACTGCCGAACATAGCCTGCGCCAAGGTTTTGCAAAGCTCGGTTTTGCCTACGCCTGTAGGACCTAAGAAGATAAAGGAGCCAATCGGGCGTTTCGGGTCTTTAAGCCCTACTCTGCCTCGGCGGATAGCTTTTGCGACCGTTGTTACCGCCTCGTCCTGACCCACAATTCTGTTGTGGAGCTCTTCTTCAAGCTTTAACAGCCTGTCACTTTCCTCCTCGGTAAGCTGTGAAACGGGCACTCCCGTCCAAGAAGATACTATTTCCGCAATATTCTCTTCCCCTACCTCGCCGTTTATATGGCTGTTTTCTTTATGCCATTTTTCCTTGGTTGCGTTATATTCCTCTTTAAGCTTTTTCTCGGTGTCTCTAAGTGATGCGGCTCGCTCAAACTCCTGCGAATTAATAGCCTCGTCTTTCTCCGCTTCGGTGCTTGAGATTTTCTCCTCAAGCTCTTTAAGTTCAGGCGGTGCGGCGCAGGCGGTAAGTCGCACTCTTGACGCCGCCTCGTCTATTAAATCTATCGCCTTATCGGGTAAAAATCTGTCGCTTATATAGCGTGCCGAAAGCTTAACCGCCGCCTCTATCGCCTTATCTGTAATTTTTACATTGTGATGCGCCTCATACTTATCCTTGATACCTTTTAGAATGAGCACTGTATCTTCTTGAGTAGGTTCTGCCACATTTACGGGCTGAAAACGCCTTTCAAGGGCGGAGTCCTTTTCAATATTCTTGCGGTATTCCGAAATTGTAGTAGCGCCTATCAGCTGAAACTCGCCTCTTGCAAGGGCGGGTTTTAAAATATTTGCCGCATCGGTGGCACCTTCGGCAGAGCCCGCACCGATAATGGTATGCACCTCGTCAATAAAGAGGATAATGTTATCCGCTTTTGTAACCTCGTCTATAACCGCCTTAATTCTTTCCTCAAAATCGCCTCGGTATTTTGTTCCCGCAACCATTCCTGTAAGGTCAAGGGCGATTAGGCGCTTGTTTTCAAGAATATCGGGCACACTTCCGTCGGCAATCTTCTGAGCCAAGCTCTCTACAACGGCGGTTTTACCTACGCCCGGCTCGCCTATTAAGCAGGGGTTGTTTTTCGTTCTGCGGCAAAGAATTTGAATAACCCGCTCAATTTCCTGTTCCCTGCCTATAACGGGGTCGATTTTACCCTTTTTCGCTTCCTCGGTTAAATCTCTGCCATATTTTAAAAGGGTCGGGGTTTTAGAATCGGTCTGCTTGCCTCCGGTGGGCTGAGCACCGCTTACAGCCTCACTAGGATCAATGCCGGAAGCCTTAAGCGCTTCTGCGGTAAGCGCTGCAGTATCTACGCCTAATTCGTCAATAAACCTTATAGCGTAGTTATCCCCCTCGCTTAAAATGCCGATTAAAATATGCTCCGTGCCCACATACTTTTTGCCCATATTAGCACACCCCGCCATAGCGGTTTCAATAACCCTCTTGGCTCTCGGAGTAAAGTAATCGGGGGAAAGCCTTGTTGGCGTGCCGCAACCGATATTTGAGCGCATAAGCTCCTCAACATTATCGGCGGCAATTCCGTTTTTATTAAGCACCGCCGCCGCAACGCCGCTGCCTATTTTTAAAAGTCCCAAAAGCAGATGCTCACTTCCCACATAGGTGTGACCCAATTGTTCGGCTGATGTAATCGCCTGATTTAATGCCTCATTAGCCTTTGAAGTAAATCCGTTAAAATTGTATTTCATAAAACATTACCTCCCTTTTTAGGGTGTTTAAAATAACTTATGCAAGAGCCTCTCTAATACGATTTGCACGGTAAATATCCCTTTCTTCAGGCTCCAACTGACCGTATTTTTTCATAAGCATATATGGCTGACCCTCGATTAAAAGCCTTATCGGCATAGCCTCCGTTTTAATTATGCCCATACTGATACCAAGTTTAATCCTCGATAATAAATTCATCATTTCCTCGCTGGATAAAACTCGGCAGTTCTGCAAAACTCCAAGAGCCCTCATACAGGTATCCTCTAACTTTACTCGGTTAAGACCTTCTCTGCTCCCTCGCTCCTTCTCAATCAACTGCTCGGTAATGATTTTAAGGTTATCAAGGGCGTTTTTCTCGCTGATACCCAATGTAATCTGGTTTGAAACCTGATACATTGAAGCTATAGGCTTTGAGCCTTCGCCGTACATACCTCTTACGATAAAGCCTATTTTACCCACCGAATCGGCTATACGGGAAATCTCGCCCGAGGATTCGGTAACAGGCAGGTGAAGCATTACAGATGCTCTAAGTCCCGTACCTAAATTTGTAGGGCATTCGGTCAAAAAGCCTAAATTCCTATCGAAGGCAAAACGCAGGGAATTATAAAGCAAATTATCGAGCGCTTCGGCAATTTCATAGGCTTTTTCGAGCTGAAATCCGCCCAAAATCACCTGAATTCTTATGTGGTCCTCCTCACCTATCATAATACTTATGCTTTCATCATCCGAAAGTATGATAGCACGCTCGGCATTGCTGCCTCCAAACTCGGGGCTAATTATATGGCGTTCAACCATAGCCATAACCTCGGTCTGCGGGACATCGCTCATATCGATGTAATTAAGGGATTTCGCAAAAGGGGTGTTACTCTCGACAATCGCCTTTTTAACCTTTAAATTAAGGTCTTTCCTCTGCTCCGCCGTCATTCTTGCCGGAAAAGGTATTCCTGAAAGATTGCGGGCAAGCCTTATTCTTGTGCTTACAACAATATCGTCCTGCGGCGATTTTTCTGCATACCAGCTACTCATTTCCCTTTTCCTCCAATTTTTTAATTTTATCACGGATTACCGCCGCCTCTTCAAATTTTTCCTCGCTCACAAGGCGGTTAAGCTCCATTCTAAGGTTTTCTGCCGTCTCCTCCTGTGGCTTTACCGCAAGGGGGGCGCTGTTAGGTATTTTGCCCGTGTGGTTAACCGTACCGTGAACACGCTTCAGGTAAGGCAGAAGCTCACTGTAAAAGGTGCGGTAGCAATCGGCACAGCCTACCTTACCGGTCTGGGCAATATCTGCAAAGGTCGCACCGCATACTGGACAGCGTGTTGACTGTATACCTGCTCCGATAGCGTTAATATCACCGAACATTGAGGAAAGCATTTCCGCAAGTGAGCTGTGAGAAAATTTACCTAAGCCTTCCTTCGCCGCACAGCCTGCACAAAGGTTTCGTTCGGTTACAACCCCGTTAATTATCTGCTTAATATGTGTTGTTGCGTTATTTTTTCCGCATTTATCGCACAGCATAAAATCGCTCCTTTAGTCAAAATACTCGTAAATCTTTAAACTAATCAATCTGTGTTAAAAGCATCTGCTTTAGAATTGCAGCCCTTAAAGTGTCACGGTACTCTACGGGTACCGACTGTACAACACTCCCCGAAACCGCCGCCGCAATAATACGGGCGACACCCGGTGATATTATTCCCGAAGTTGCGCAGTTTTCTATTACGATACGAGTGGTCATACTGTCAATCGAATCGCCTATCGAATTTATTATGTGCATAAGCGCCGATGCTTGGCTTAAAACCACTCTTTTTATGCGGATATATCCCCCTCCGCCTCGGCGGCTTTCTATTATATATCCGTGCTCGGGCGTAAAACGTGAAGAAAGCACATAATTAATCTGGCTTGGGGCACAGCCTATCATATTGGCAAACTCGTTGCGCTGAATCTCGGCTATGTTGGCGCCAGACTCATTTAACATCCTTATTATTTCATTGGTTATTAAATCGCTCATTCTCATTTCGAACACCTCTATTGACTTTTCCTGACTATTATTATACACCAAAGTCAGGAAAAGTCAAATACTTTTTTAAAAATCTTTAATTTTTTTGTTCTCCTATAATGTAACACAACTTTAAGTGTCGGCATAGTATGTGATGAAGACAAAAAAGGAGGTCTTTTATAATGAATAACAATTGTTTCGGCGGTGGCTGCACCTGGATTATCATCTTAATACTCTTACTCTGCTGCGGCGGCTGGGGTAACTCCGGCTGTGGCTGTGAGAACAACTGCGGTTGCGGATGCTAATAATCCGTAAGAGTTAAAAAGCCTTTAAAACGCCGAGGGGACGGTCTTGAAAAGCCGTCCCCTCGGCACTTTTTAAAAAATAAAGTTTAATACTTGGCACAGGTCGGTTTTCGGATTATAATTGGAGCCTTCGTTCATGGTTACTCGTCATTTCCATTTTGACGGATTTTCTCCAAATATGCTCTACTTTTTACTGTTTTTCTTTGTAGGCTCTACTTGGTTACCCCCAACTTTTATTATATAGCCTAAACGAATAAAATTAAAACCGCAGGTTTACTTAAAGGTAAGCCTGCGGCATATTTTATAAATTAAATATTGAATAACAGCTCTCCGTAGCTCGGATAGGGCCAGCAATCCCTTGAGACGACCGCCTCGGCGCTGTCGGAATACTTACGGATATCGGCCATAAACTTTAATACCCTATCGTGGTATTCGGTCGCACGGCCCAGCATATCGGGGATTTTCTCTGCCGACATAACCGACATTTTAAGGTCGTTTGTAAGCTTGTAAATCTCGGTCTCGGCAGCGGAAAGGCGAGCAATAATCTCGGTATCCGCCAGCTCGTCAAATTTAAGTCCTAAGCTGCGCCTGTTGATAAGGGCGGTGCAAAGAAGGCTGTTATAATGGGTTATTGCGGGAATTACATCACGGTTCATCATTTCAATAAGGGAAAGCGCCTCAATATGAATAACCTTAGAATAATTTTCAAGAATAATGTCCACTCTCGAATTAATTTCCGCACGGTTTAAAACCCCGTGGCGCTCAAAGAGAGCTATGTTATCCTCGGTTTTAAGGAGCGGGAGTGCGTCAACCGTACTTGTGAGATTGAGAAGTCCCCGTCTTTTCGCCTCTTCTTTCCATTCGTCGGAATAACCGTCACCGTTGAATATAATACGCTTATGTTCTGCCACGGTCTCTTTTATTATGCTATTAAGCTCTGCACCAAAGTCGTCCGCTTTTTCAAGTCTGTCCGCAAACTGCGAGAAAACATCAGCAACCATAGTGTTAAGCATAACATTAGTATCGGATATAGAGGACGCCGAGCCTAACATCCTGAACTCAAACTTATTACCCGTAAAAGCAAAGGGCGAGGTGCGGTTACGGTCGGTATTGTCACGGCCGAAGAGGGGTATAATATCCGCACCAACAGTCATTTTAACCTTTTCGGCATTATCGTGATGGGTTCCGCTTTCTATAGATAAAAGCAAATCGGTAAGCTCATCGCCCAAGAACATAGAAATTATTGCGGGGGGAGCCTCATTTGCACCTAAGCGGTGGTCATTACCTGCGGTAGCAACCGATATTCTAAGCAAATCCTGATGCTCGTCCACCGCCTTTATAACTGCGGCCAATGTCAGCAAAAACAGTGAATTTTCACCCGGATTTTTGCCGGGTTTGAGGAAATTGATGCCCGTATCGGTAGAAAGGGACCAGTTGTTATGCTTACCGCTGCCGTTAACACCGTCAAAGGGCTTTTCGTGCAATAGACACACAAGCCCGTGCTTTAAAGCGGTCTTCTTCATCATTTCCATTGTAAGCTGATTATGGTCGGCGGCAATATTTATGGTTGTAAATATGGGCGCTAATTCGTGCTGTGCCGGGGCAGCCTCATTATGCTCGGTCTTTGCAAGCACGCCCAATTTCCAAAGCTCGTTGTCAAGGTCACGCATAAAGGCGGCAACCTTCGGCTTTAAAACGCCGAAATAGTGGTCATCCATTTCCTGACCCTTAGGCGGCATTGCGCCTACAAGTGTTCTGCCGCAGAAAACAAGGTCAGGGCGCTTATCATACATAGCCTTGTCCACAAGGAAGTATTCCTGCTCGGGGCCTACTGTCACATTTACACGCTTAACCTCATCCATACCGAAAAGGCGGAGAATTCTTAAAGCCTGCTTATTTATAGCATCCATACTGCGAAGCAAAGGTGTTTTTTGGTCAAGTGCCTCGCCGCAATAAGAGCAAAAGGCGGTAGGAATACAGAGTGTATCATCCTTTACAAAAGCATAAGAGCTAGGGTCCCATGCGGTATAACCCCTTGCTTCAAAGGTGGCGCGAAGTCCCCCCGACGGGAAAGAGGAAGCGTCAGGCTCGCCCTTAATAAGCTCCTTGCCCGAAAATTCCATTATTATATGACCGTCTCCTGTGGGAGAAATAAAGCTGTCGTGCTTTTCGGCGGTAATGCCTGTCAAGGGCTGGAACCAATGGGTAAAATGCGTGGCACCCTTTTCAATCGCCCAGTCCTTCATTGCGGCGGCAACCGTATCTGCTATGCTGCTATCGATACCCTTGCCCTCTTTTATGGCGGCCTTTAAGGCTTTGTATGTATCCTTCGGTAATCTTTCAACCATTACCGAATCGTTAAATACATTAGTGCCGAAAATTTCACTTACCTTATCCAAAATCATTACCCCCATTACAAATCACATAATATAGTATAACTTGAAAAGGGCTGTTTGTCAATTAATGATTACGCCGTTTTTGCAAAGCTTCATTATATATCTTTCCCAATAGTAACAATCCGGGACGGTAATATCTGTATCAGCACTTTCAACAAGGTAATTAAAAAATTCTCCGTCCAAGCCGTTTTTCCCTATTTTTTCAAGCAAAGCAATTATTATTTCCCTCTTCATTTTCGAAGTATCTACAGTGTGACTTAAAATATCCGATATCTGAACACCGGTATATCTAAGTGTTTCTCCGCTTATGTCAAGCTCTATTCCGTCGGCGCAATCAATAAGTCTTGAAACAAACCTATAATCCGTTTTTACGGTGAAATCTATAGGATAGCCGAAAATTTCTCCCTTATAATCTGCTTCGGGCGGAATAATAACCTTTAACCTTTCTTCGCCGAAATCAAGATATAAAAAGGTAAGATTATCGCAAATATCAAGCATTATCCCCTTATTTTCAGGGGCAGAAAAGCTGTAAGGTATGCTTGAAACCTTATTTTCCGCCTCCTTAAAATTTTGGCGCAGATAAAAATATCCGCCGCCCACAAAAAGCGAGCAGCAGATAACACACAAAGACAAAAGCTTAATTATACCAAATATTTTTCTTTTCAAAATGCTCACCAAATATATTATTGGCTGAAATTGAAAAAATAATCCGTTTTTGAAAATTTTTTCCTACAAATTTAAGCAAAGTTTCAAAAAGCTCCGACTTTACTTGCTTTAAGAAGATAACCCGACCCTTGAAATTTAAGAAGCAATGGGATGCAGTACCGGACTTTGCGCTTATACTTTTCCATTTTGCTCACCTTATTTCAATGTATCGGCTATCTTGTAGATAAGCTTTTCGGTTTTTTCCCAACCAAGGCAGGGGTCGGTTATGGATTTGCCGTAAATATGCTCGCCGATTTTCTGCGCCCCGTCCTCTATGTAGCTTTCAATCATAAGGCCCTTTACCATTGAACGAATGTCTTTATTGTGGTTACAGCTATATACAACATCCTTAGCGATTCTAACCTGTTCAAGGCATTGCTTTCCTGAATTTGCATGGTTTGTATCAACTATAACAGCGGGGTTTTCAAGTCCCGACTTACCGTAAAGCTCGTAAAGCTTCAATAAGTCCTCATAATGGTAATTTGAAGCGTTCTTGCCCGCATAATCAATATATCCCCGTAAAATTGCATGAGCGTAGGGGTTTCCCTCACTGTCTACCTCCCAGCCGCGGTAGATAAAGGTATGGGAATGCTGTGCGGCGGTTATTGAGTTCATCATAATGCTAAGGTCACCGCTTGTGGGATTCTTCATTCCTACGGGAATGTCAAGACCGCTGGCGGTTAATCTGTGCTGTTGGTTTTCAACCGAACGGGCACCCACCGCAACATAAGAAAGCAAATCGGAAAGATAACGGTGATTGTCAGGGTAGAGCATTTCGTCCGCACAGGAAAATCCGTAATCACGCAAAGCCGCCATATGAAGCTCTCGTATAGCTACGATGCCTTTAAGCATATCCGGGGTTTCATCAGGGTCCGGCTGGTGAAGCATACCCTTATAGCCGTCACCCGTGGTTCTCGGCTTATTGGTGTATATGCGGGGGACTATAAGTATCTTATCCTTCACCTTATCCTGAACGGTGCGAAGTCGGGATATGTAATCGAGTACAGGCTCGCTGCTGTCTGCCGAGCAGGGGCCGATTACCAGTATAAACTTATCCGATTCACCGCTGAAAATCCTTCTTAATTCCCCGTCACGCTCTGCTTTAACCTTTGCCATTTCCTCGGTTACTGGGTAGCGTGTCTTAATCTGCTGCGGGATTGGAAGCTTTCTTTTAAATGTCATATTCATAATTAATTACTCCTTATTGTTTATATATGTTTGTCGAAGCTTTTTCTGCGCTCGGTTGATGTTCTCATCATTTGGCGCATACCATCCCGGTCGCCTGTTTTGATTTTTTCATAAAGCTCATCAAAGGAAGCCTTAAATTTATCCATTTCGGTTAGCAAAGCGTCCTTATTGTATAGGAAAAGCTCGCTCCACATCTCGTCGTTTATCTTGGCGATTCTTGTCAAATCCCTGAATGAGTCGCCCGTGTAATACTCAAGACCCGGAGTATTGTCGGCACACATAAGGGAAACGGCTATGCAATGGGTTAGCTGGGACAAAAAAGCTATCATTTTATCGTGCATTTCTACCGACAGCTCGGACACCTGATGAAAGCCCAACTTTTCGCCCAAATCACGGCAAAGCTCGATTGCAGACTTAGTATTTTTCTCGGTGGGGACCACAATGTAATTAGCACCCTTAAAAATCTCGTCTGTACTGTTCTGTACACCGCAGACCTCTCTGCCCGCCATTGGATGGGCGGCGATAAATTCCACATCGTGCCTTAAAATATCCTGAATTTTCCCCACAATACAGCCCTTAACACCCGTGACATCGGTTATTACCGCACCGCTTTTTAAAAGGTGCTGGTTTTGCGTTATCCATTCTGTAAAAATATGTGGATAAAGTGCGAAGACCACCAAATCGGCGTTTCTAAGCAACTCGGGTTCAACCTCTGTAGTGCCGTAGTCGATTATACCCTTACTGAGGGCGAAATCAACCGAAGACTGACTCCTCGTTATCGCACTTACCCTGTAGCCCTGCTTTTTAAGGGATTCGGCATAGCTTCCGCCTAAGAGACCGAGACCTACAATTAATATGTTCATATTCTTGTTTAACTTCATTGCTGTTCCACCTTCAAATCAACACCTATAGAGGAAAATCGCTCAAAGAAATCGGGGAAGCTCTTTGAAACAGCCTGAGCGCCGTAAATTTGACCGCCCGTCAAGGTGCATAAAACCGCAAGGGACATCACAATCCTGTGATCGTTATGCCCGTTAAGCGGAAGTTCGGGGGTTTTAAGTTCACAGTCGGGGACGGTTATATCGTTATCTCCCACTTGTACTCTACAGCCGAACTTCAAAAGCTCCTCTGCCATAGCCGCTGACCTGTCGCTCTCCTTGATTTTAAGGCGGTGGGTCCCCGTAAAATGCCCACCGTTATTAGCCGCCGCCACCGCCATAAGCACAGGGCCTAAATCGGGACAGTCGGAAATATCGATTTCGGGGGTGCCTTGTACAAGCCTGCGGAACAGCTTTTTGTAAACTGCGTCTCCCTGACAGGTATCCTTTTTAAGTCCCGATACCGCAACATTTCCACCTAATGCATTTAACGCATCAAAAAATGCGGCGTTTGAATAATCCCCCTCAACCGTAAGTAACCTCGGCTTATAGGTCTGATTACCCTTAATATATATCGTATTCTCGTCAGCACGGCTTATTCTGACCCCAAAGTCGGCAAGCGCCTTTACGGTCATTCCTAAGTAAGAACCGCTTTCAAGCGAACCCGTAATATCAATAACGCTATCATTTTGAAGAAGAGGTAATGCAAACATAAGTCCGCTTATAAACTGGCTTGAAACATCTCCCCTAACAGAGTATTTACCCGACTTTAGCACACCGTTTACCGTGACTGAGTCTTCGGCTTGCAAAAACTTGAGACCCGTAGCATTGCAAATATCGGCATATACCGAAAGGGAACGCTCCATAAGCCGTTTTGTTCCCGTAAGGGTTATTTTTCTGTCAAAAAGCAGAGACAGCGGAATTAAAAATCTCAGTGTGCTTCCTGATTCATTACAAAACAGCTTGTCATTCTTTATTCCTTTTCCCATATCTATTCCGCCGATTCGGACAGAATCTCCGCTTATTTCAATATTAGCACCCAGAGCCTCAAGGCAGGAAAGGGTAGCCTTAATATCCTCCGAAAAGCCCACTCCCTTTATTTCACTTTCGTGCGACAGCGCCCCGCAGATTAAATACCTGTGAGCCATACTTTTTGAGGGCGGCGCTTTTACCCTGCCGAAAGCGGTGCTTTTGTTAATAGTTACAACCATTTAAATATCCCCGTAACTCTCCTTTAAAAATTCCATAGCCTCGGTATAACCCTTTATTCCGTGACCGCAGATTGTTTTAACACAGGCAGCACGAATATAGCTTACCTGCCTAAAGTCTTCACGGCTCGCAACATCCGAGATATGCACTTCAACCGTGGGTATTGATACCGCCTTTAGTGCATCAAGCAGAGCAATACTTGTGTGGGTGTATGCCCCAGGATTAATCACAATCCCGTCAAATGTGCCGTATGCCGCCTGAATTTCATCAACAAGGGCACCCTCGTGATTGGACTGAAAGAGCTTTACCTCAATACCGTTCTCCTTTGCGTAGGTATTAACATTTTCACAAAGGGTATTAAAATTATCCTTACCGTAAATACCCGGCTCTCTTATGCCCAACATATTAATGTTAGGGCCGTTAATCACCAATATTTTCATTCAAGAAAGCCTCCTTTACCGCCGCTATATTAGCGTTTAAGTCTTTGACTGCCCGAATTTCCGCCTGAGCGGACGATTTATAAATAGCGTATCTTTCCTTGTAGCGTTTTATAAGCAGATCTCTGTTAGAGGAAAGCGGTCGGTCGTCTGTAGTTACTATATCCTCAATCGGGCGGTCGATAAATACAGTTATTCCGTTTTCCTTTAAAAGGGAAATATTTAAAGGATTAAGGACCGCTCCTCCACCTGTAGCGATAACTGCCGACTGCAAAGCCGCAACCTCTTTTATAACCTCTGCCTCAATTTCACGGAATTTCTTTTCGCCAAACCGCTCAAATATTTCAGGAATGGACATCCCTGCTTTTTTAACGATTTCATCATCTGTATCTATAAAGCTTTTACCTATCTCATTTGCCACAGCTTTCCCTATTGTGGTTTTGCCGCAACCGGGCATACCGATTAAAACAATATTCCTTTTATTAAGCAGTATTTCTTTATAAACCCTGTCAATAACGCTACTCGGAATAGAATTCCCGGTGAATTTTTCACAGGCAAAAACCGCTTGGGAAACCAACATATAAAGTCCACCCGCCGCATTAATGCCCTTTTCTTTAGCAGCAGTTACAAGTGCCGAACAAAGCGGATTGTAAACCGCATCTGTCACCGATTGCAAATTTGAAAAAAGAGATATATCAATAGCCATCCCCCCGATATTAGGGTACATTCCGCAGGGAGTGGTGTTGATGATTGTCTCGGCATCGGTATGATTTGCAAGAACACAATCGTATGTAACAGCGCCGTCATTACCACCTCGGGAAACCCGCAATACCTCTTTTGCCCCAAGACTTTCTGCCACAGCCGCCGCAGTTTTTGATGTGCCGCCGCTGCCTAATACCAAAACCTTTTTGCCCGAAAGGTCTGCACCTTGGCGTTCAATTAACGCCCTCATACCCTCGTAATCGGTGTTGTAGCCGTAAAGCCTGCCGTCCTTATTTACAATAGTATTAACCGCACCGATTTTCCTTGCGGTATCGCTTATTTCATAAAGGTAAGGGATTACCGCCTGTTTATAGGGGATTGTAACATTTATCGCCTTAAAATCGGCAGTTTTCATAAATGCATCAAGGTCCTTGGCTTCAATTTCCTTTAGCTCGTAATTATAATCTGCAATTTTAGAATGAATTATTTTAGAAAAGCTGTGGGTCAGCTTTTCGCCTATGCAACCGTACTCCATTATTTTGCTAACCAGTCCGTTCCGAAGCGTTCGCTTAATATATCGCACAGTACTATGGCGGTTATACTGTCAACGACCACCCTCGCCCTATGGACTATGCAGGGGTCGTGTCTTCCGCCCGCCGTAAACTGAATATTCTCTCGTTTTATAAAGTCCACCGTCTGCTGTTCCTTATGGATAGTGGGAGTCGGCTTAACCCCACAGCGGAAAATTAGGGGCATACCGTTTGTAATGCCGCCGTTTATACCACCGTTATTGTTTGAAAGGGTTTTAATTTCACCGTTTTCTATCCTTATCGGGTCATTAGCTTGACTGCCGAGCATATCGCATAGGTCAAAGCCGCCGCCGAATTCAACACCCTTTATTGCGGGAATACCGAACAGCGCACGGGAAAGCTTGCTTTCAATACTGTCAAACCAGGGCTCGCCAACCCCTGCTGGCAGACCTATAACCGCCGTTTCAAGAACACCGCCTACACTGTCGCCGTCGGTTCTGGCTTTATTTACTGCCGCAGTCATACCTGTTTTAGCATTATCGTCAAGCACTGCAAGAAGCTTATTATTAACCGATTCAATATCCTCTTTAAAATTTTCAAACCTACGGTCTTTTACACCGCCAAGTTGGGAAATATGGGTACCTACATATATTCCTTTTGCCTTAAGGGCAGAAATCGCAATAGCCCCTGCCGCGACTATTCCCGCAGTAATTCTTCCGCTGAAATGGCCGCCGCCGCGGTAGTCCTCAAAGCCGTGATACTTTTCAAATGCCGTATAATCTGCGTGCCCGGGGCGTGCCTTACTCCTTATCTCGCTGTAATCCTTTGATTTTGTATTGACATTGGGTATTACAATGCAGATGGGCGTACCTGTGGTCTTACCCGCAAATACTCCGCTTTCAATAACGAAGTTATCGGGCTCAACCCTCGGTGTGGAAATATCCCCGAAGGGACGGCGCAGGGTCAACTGTGATTGGATAAATTCTTCATCAACCTCAATACCCGGTGCTAATCCGTCCAGCACCGCACCTACAGCCGCACCGTGGCTTTCGCCGAAAAGTGTAAGCGCCACCGAAGTTCCTATAGTGTTTTTCATTTAAAGCTCTCCTTAATTTCCTTTGCGAAGGTATCAAAGGGCATTTGCCGCATTTCAAATTTTCCCGCTTCGGGTACGAAAATAACGGTTATTCTATCCCCCATAAGCTTTTTATCGTGCCGCATAGCGGAAATTAGCTTATGGGTCTCAATTTCGGTGCCTATGGGCAGGTTAAGCTTTTGAAGGACGGGTATCAACCGTTCCCTTACACCTTCCGAGCACATAGGAATCATACCCAGCGCCACACATTCGCCGTGGTAGAGGTTTTGCATTTTATTCTCGCTCTCAATAGCGTGCGCCAAGGTGTGACCGAAATTAAGTATCTTACGCAGTCCCCCTTCTTTTTCGTCCTGTTCAACAACATAGCGCTTGATTTTAAGGGAACGCTCGATTATAAGGTCAATATTTTCCATTATATTCTCTGTTTCAAAAATTCGGAACAGCTCTTCGTCCGAGGTAAGGGACATTTTGACCGACTCTGCAAGTCCGTTTGAAATCTGCCTGTCGGGGAGGGTTTTAAGGGTATCGGGATCGATGATAACCGCTTTTGGGGGATAAAAGGCACCTACAAGATTTTTATACCCCAAAAAATCAATGGCTACCTTACCGCCCACAGAGGAATCCACCTGTGACAAAACTGTGGTGGGAATATTGTAAAAATCAATACCCCTCATATAGCTTGCCGCAGCAAAGCCCGCCATATCGCCCACAACTCCGCCGCCTACCGCAACCACACAGTCGCTGCGGGTAAATTCATTTTTTACCATTTCGGAAAGCAAATATTTATATGTATCAAAGCATTTTGAAGGCTCCCCTTCTTTTACCGTTACAACAACGGGGGATTTAGCCTCTTTGGCTACAGCTTTTGCGTATTCTTCAGGTACGCCGCTATCGGTCACAATAAACACTCGGCGGTTTAAATTAAGGTACTCCCCCGCCTTTTTAAGCGAGCCCCGTTCAAGGTAGATATTATACTGCCCTGTCGAGGTTTTAACAGGTATTATCATTCATCTTCACCCTTTAATATTACTTCTTTTTCAAAGCTGCCCGCTATTCTTATGCTGCTGCACTTATCTTTAAGCTCATTAAGCATTTCCCTGCCCTTTTCGCTGTTGATATTTCCCTCGCCCTCGGCGTAGAAATAGTAGCTCCAGATAAGCTCCTTTGTGGGTCTTGACTTTAAAGCGCGCAGGTTAAAGCCGTATTTTCCTATGGTGTTTATCGCTTCACCCAGCGCACCCGCCTCGTTAGATACGGTAAAGAGCATTATAAACTGGTTGTCAGTATCAGAGGGGTTTTTCGGCGTTTTTGAGAATACCGCAAAGCGGGTTGTGTTACTGCCGCTCTCATTGATATGCGCCTCTAACTTTTTAAGTCCGAAAATCCTTGCCGCCTCGCTGCTGCCTATTGCGGCGGTATCGTGCCTGCCCATTTCGGCAACCTGCTTTGCGGCAACAGCGGTGTTTACTGCTTCTACAGGCTCAAAGCCGTGCTCTCTTATGTATTTTGCGCATTGACCCAGCGCCTGTGGGTGGCTTATTACTTTTTTTACCTCGTCCATTGTAGTGCCCTTAACGGCAAGCAGATTTTGCACAACCTCAATATCGTAAATTCCGTTAATATAAAGGGTGCCGAAGAAGGTTAAATCCATAACCTGTATAACATCGCCGTTATGGCTGTTTTCAATCGGCAGCACCGCACAGTCGCACTCACCTTTCACCACCGAATCGTACGCCACCTTGAAATTCGGGTACGGAACAGCTGTAGCGTCAGGGAAAATACGGCTTGCGGCGATGTTTGCAAACGCACCCTCAACACCGCTATAGGCAACCCGCATACCCTCAAGCAATCTATGCTGATATGCCTTTGAAATATCCATATTACTCTGCAAAAAGCTTACGAAATAAGGCTTAAGGGTTTCGTTTTCTATAAGCTCGGAATTGCGCTTTATAACCTCTGCCTCCCGAGCGGAATCGGTAACCCTAACACCGTTGGCCTTTTTGTACTCGGCGACCGACTTAACCGCCGCCATACGCTTTTCAAAAAGCTGTGCCATATCTTTATCTATTTCGTTAATTTTCTTTCTTGCCTTTTCTAAATCAGTCATAACCGTCTCCGTTATTTATATTCTTCTATAAGCGCCTTAAACTTAGGTAAAGCTCGCTTAATTTGGTCTGTTTCAACGCAGTAGCAAATCCTAACATATCCCTTACAGCCGAAATCGTCGCTCGGGACCAACAAAAGCTCGTATTTTTTAGCCCTGTCGCAAAAAGCATATGCGTCTTCCTCTGGGGATTTTACAAAGAGGTAAAAGGCGCCGTCTGGCGGAACTACGGTGTAGCCGTATTCTCTAAGAGCATTAAAAAACAGGTCTCGGTTTTTGCGGTAAACTGTAAGGTCAGGGAGAACATCTGCGCACTCGCCTACCGTGTACTGTAAAAGACTAGGTGCACAGACAAAGCCAAGTGCCCTGCCCGCACCGCACACCGCTGCGTATATTTCACCGCTGTTATTAACATTGGGAGAAACAAATATATAGCCTATCCGCTCCCCCGGTAAAGATAGGGACTTACTATAGGAATAGCAAACAAGGGTGTTATTATAGTATTTCGGAATATAAGGAACGCTCACATCATAAACAAGCTCCCTATAGGGCTCATCGGCAATTATATAAATATCATTGTCGTATTCCGCCTGTTTTTTATTAAGCAAGGATGCGAGCTTAATTACAGTCTCTTCCGTAAATACCGCACCTGTCGGGTTGTTTGGCGAATTTACTATTATTGCCTTAGTTTTATCATTAATCGCCTTCTCAAGGGCGGTAAAATCGATTTGAAAATCGCCCTCGCAGCACAAAACTTCAATAAGCTTTGCTCCCGCCTTTTCTGCAAAAATTCGGTATTCGGGAAAGAAAGGTGCTAAAACTATAACCTCGTCCCCGAAGTTTACAACAGCATTAAGGCTTACTGTAAGGGATGCCGCCGCACCGCAGGTGATATAAACAAGGTTGGGGTCTGCCTTAAAATCAAATTTTTTCTCAATATGCTCCGCTATTGATTGCCTTACGGTGAAATCCCCCTGAGCGGAAGTGTAGCCGTGAAGTGCGACGGGGTCTTTCTCCCTTATTAAACGCTCCATTGTATCGGTAACCTCTTTGGGCGCGGGGACGCTTGGATTGCCGATAGAAAAATCGAAGACATTTTCCGCACCGATTTCGGCTTTTCTAAGCTTTGCATATTCAAAAATTTCCCGTATGACCGAGCGTTTTTTGCCAAGTCCCGCCATTTTTTCGTTGATCACCGTTTCACCCCTTTTCAAAAATAAGCCCGCAATACTCATAGCATACACGCATGAGCGATTGCGGGCTGTCCGTACAACAAATAAAGACTAAGCTTTATGGGCGCACAGGCAGTCCGTACTATAGTAATAAAATCGATAAGCTATATAACCGAACACACCGTCCACCCTTTCTTCTCAAAACTAAAAAATATTTTAACCTATTTTTTCCCTTTTGTCAATAGATAAAACAAAATCTTCTTTAACAATTTAAAGCTTTAAATCGCTAAACTTATTCCACAATCAATTCTCTAATAGAACGGAGCTGATAATCCACATTTTTAAGCATATGGGGCTTTTTAAGAGCCACCGCCGCTCCCTTTACAACGCTGTGTGCAGGGTCCTCAAGTGGATGCACCTCAATATTTAGATATTCTGTGAGCTTTTCGGTAAGTCCCATTAGCTGAGAGCCGCCGCCTGTTAAGTACATTCCGTCCTCTGTAATATCCGCCACCAAATCCGGGTCGGTGCGGTTTAATACCTTTCTTATAGCGTTACAGATTGTATCAACCGTCTCGGAAATTGCGTCGTAAACCTCGCCCGAGGAAATTTCGAAGCTTTCAGGCAAGCCCGAAAATACATTTCTCCCCTTTGCAACTATCGCAATCTCAATATCCCGCTTTACAGCCGTGCCGATTTTCATTTTAATCATTTCCGCCGTAAGAGGTCCTATTTCAATATTGTATTCCTTGCGGACATATCTTATAATCTGTGCGTCAATGTCCGACGAGGCGGTTTTAAAGGATTCACAAACCGCAATTCCCCCAAGGGAAATAACGGCAATATCGGTTGTACCCGCACCTATATCTACAATAAGCGTACCCCTTGGCTTTGAAAAATCAAGACCTAAGCCAAAGGCCACCGCAAGAGGACCCTCTATTATCGTAACATTTCGACCTCCCGCCGATTCAACCACATTAGAAAGGGAGTGGTGTTGAAGTTCTGTAAGTCCCGCAGGGAGAGTTGCCATAATTCGTGGGCGCATAATACGGTTACCGAAGGCCTGTTGCATATAATTTTTAAGCATTATTTCCGCAATGTCATAATCCGAAATAACCCCCCGCTCAATGGGGGAAACGCTCACAAGACTGTCAGGCGTTCTGCCTATTGTCTGTTTAGCCTTCTCGCCGAAGTAGACAGGCTCCCAGGTCTCGCTGTCCACCGTCACAACATTGGGCAGCTCCAGCACAACCTTTGAGCTTGAAAAAATAACCGTTTTTGAAGATCCTAAATCTATTCCTATATCAGTCGCCATATGAATCCCCTTTCCGCCGCTAAAGCGTCAGCACAAATAGGTTATGAAATCTCCGTTAGCGGCGAATGGAGATTAAACCGGTATGTTTTGCGGTTGCCTTTTAATTTTATAAAAGGCGAGCGGAGCGCCGTCCCTATATTGTCATTAGCGTGATTTTTCACGCTAATCCTCAATTCAATGTAATATATTCATTATACCATTGTTTACAGCTTTTTACCAGCATTATTTTTCTCTCTGACGCTTATAAGTGCCGTAACGCAGTAAACTCCGTCAGCACCACTTAAATAAAGCTGTTTTGCGCACTCGTCCAGTGTTGCGCCGGTGGTCTTTATATCATCTACAAGCAAAAGCTTTTTGCCCTTAGCGCCCGCTTTAGCCTTATAACGCCCCTTAACATTCCCGAATCGCTCTTTGCCGAATAAATCGTGCTGTCTTTTGCCCTTCTTTAAGCAGACAAGTGTATCAGCAATAGGAAGACCGAGAACTACAGCAATTTTTTCAGCCAGCACTCGGCTTTGGTTAAAACCTCTTTTCAAAAAACGAGACCTGTGCATAGGCACAAATGTAACGGCATCAAATCGGATATTTCGGTATTCATTTTTAACGCACAGAGCCATCTGCTCGGCAAAATAATCAGCGTTAGAAATCCTCTTAGCGAATTTAAAGGAATAAACCCCAAGTCTTGCGGTATCCTTATTCTTAAAAGGAGCTATTAACCCGTCAAAGTGAAATACAAGGTGCTGACATTCGCAATCAGGCTCTTCACTTCCGCAAAGAATACAGCGTTTAAGAGGATTAAAGGGCATTAGCATTTCTCGGCAGTAATCGCAAAGCGGCTCACCGCCCTCGGTCACCTCACCGCAGGCGGCGCAGGTCATGGGGAAAAACGCCTCTTTAATAAGGCTCATTAAGGCTTTCATAGGCGCTGTCTTCCTTTAAAAACTGTTTAAGCATTGTGTATCTTAATGTTTTGCGGTCATTCGCAACCATATCCGTCCATACATTATCGTTTCCCACCGCCACCAACAGCTTTTTTGCCCTTGTTACGGCGGTATACAGAAGATTTCGGTACTTAAGCTTTTGGGGAACATCGAAAAGCGGCAAAACAACGCAAGTATACTCACTTCCCTGACTTTTATGTACCGTGACCGCATAGGCGAGCTCTAACTGTGCCAAATCCTCCGAAAAATAGGTGGCAACCCTATCGTCAAAGCGCACCTTTAAAACGCCGCCCCGCTTATCAATATCGGTAATAAATCCCACATCTCCGTTAAAGACACCTGTGCCGTATTCGCCGTTATCCCGTCTATACTGCAAGTCATAGTTATTTTTTATCTGCATAACCTTATCGCCCTCCCGCAGGTAAATACCCTTAAAGGAAAGCTGTTGTTTGCCTGATGTGTTCGGATTAAGGACGGTTTGCAGAATATTGTTAAGATTCACTGTGCCCGTCTCGGTCATTCTTGAGGGGCAAAGCACCTGAATATCACGAATGGGGTCAAAGCCATAAGCATTAGGCAAGCGTTCCGACACAAGCTCAAGCACCGTATTGCTTACCGAAAAGCTATCCTGCCGTCTTAAAAAGAAGCAATCCGATTCATTTGATGAAAAATCAGGGCTTTCTCCGTTAATAATAGCGTGGGCGTTGGTTACAATTTTGCTTTTTCCTGCCTGCCTGAACACCTTTTCAAGGCGTATTGAGGGAAAAATATCCGACAACAAAATATCATTAAGCACATTTCCTGCGCCCACGGCGGGCAGCTGGTCTGAGTCCCCCACCAAAATTATACGGCAAGAAAGCCTTAGCGCCTTTAATAGGCTGTCAAAAAGCAATGCGTCTATCATTGAGGCTTCGTCCACTATAATAACATCGCAGTTAAGAGGGTTTTTCTCATTACGGGAAAATTGTTGCTTGTCCCCTTCTCCCCACTCAACCTCCAAAAGGCGGTGAATGGTTTTGGCTTCTCTTCCCGTAAGCTCGGTCATACGCTTTGCCGCCCTGCCTGTGGGGGCGGCAAGCTCAAGGTCAAGATTGCGGTTTTCAAAAAGGCTTATTATCGCATTAAGAGTTGTGGTTTTACCTGTACCCGGGCCGCCCGTTAAAACAAGTATACCGCTTGAAAAAGCCTCAAAAATAGCCTGTTTTTGCAAATCCTCAAATTCTATGCCAAGCTTGCGCTCAACATTTTCAATTTCAAGCGGGTCAACCGTGACGGCTTTGTCTATGTATCTTTTTACCGAAACAAGCCTAGCGGCTATATGCTCCTCCGCCGAATAATATTCGGGTATTGAAAGATATTCCGTGCCGTTCACGGTTTTTGATTTTATTCTAAAGCACTCTGCAAGGCGGTCACAGCAGTCCTCTACCGTATCATAGCTGCATTCAAGCAGTTTTTCCGCCACCTCACAAAGCTTTGCACGGGGAAGACAGGTGTGTCCGTTTGCAAGGTTTTTTCTAAGTACATATTCTACCCCTGCAGAAACCCTTAACTCGCTGTTTTTATCAAAGGACATATCCTCGGCTATATCCTCCGCCGTCTCAAAGCGGAAATCAATACCCTCCTCGCACAATGAGTAAGGATTGCTCTTAATCATATCGATGGATTTATCCCCAAATCGGCGGTAAATAGCAAGACATTTGTCAGGTGTAGCGCCGTATTTTGAGAGCATCATCATAATATCTCTTACGCCGTACTGCTTTTGGTATTCTTCCGACAGTTGCTTTGCCTTAGAGAGGGTTATTCCCTTTATTGTTGCTAAATCCTCCGGTCTGTTTTGAATTACATCAAGAGTATCCCCACCGAATTTCTCAACGATTTTTTGCGCAGTTGCAGGACCTATTCCCCTAATCGCACCCGAGGAAAGATAACGCAAAATCGCCGCAGAATTAGCGGGAGCTTTACGCTCAAAATGCCGAGCCTTAAACTGCTCGCCGTAGGACGGATGAACAGTATATTCGCCGTAAAAGACCGCCTCATCTCCTTCGGTAAGGAAGGGCAAAACACCCACTACCGTTTGGCTCTTGCCGTCTATTCGTACCTCAGCTACTGTATAGCTGTTGCTTTCGTTTCGGTATGTGATTCTTTCAACAGTCCCTTTAATTTCTTTAACCGAATCAGTTAAAGCCTCCTCCATTTTCAGCGTTTCCCTCCTTTTATTTTAAACTTTCAGTTTTTCTTTTAAGGTCATATAAAGTGCAGTAGTCTACCCCGTTTTTTTCTGCGATATAACGGCAGGCCTTGTCACTCTTCTCCGAAATCCCGCTATTAACCGCTATAATATAATCAGAATAGGCTTTTCCCAACCACTTTTGTTGTTCTATAGCAAAGGCAAGCTGTTGTTCGGCATCTTCGCCCTTTAAAAAGACCACCGAATATGTAACCGCCTTCCTATGCGGCGAGGCTAAACGAAGATTAATTTCGTGCATAAGCTCCGCAAGTCCCAAGACCGAGAGAAAAAGAACAACCGCCAGCGCAATATATTTGATTATCATATTTTCACCCCTTTATACATTCTATTCAGGAAGTGAAAAAATGCTAAAATAAAGGGCCTTTTAAGCCCTTTATTTTTGATTTATTTTATTTTTACCGTTGTGCTGTAGGAGCCTACCTGCCAAATATTATTATAAGAATCCGAGCCTATAGTAACCGTTACCGTATGCTCGCCCGCCGCCTTGTCGGACAAATCCACAAAGGCGTAGAGCTTATCGCCCTTAAGCTTTGAAATGACATTTTTAGGCCCGCAGATTTTTACATTTCTTATAGCCGTATCGCTTTTAGCGCTTAAGCCCGAAGAAAGTCCCTTACAGCGAATACTTGATACCGTAAAGGTTTTCTCGGCATAATCAGAGGTGTCCACCGTGACGGTGAAATGCTCAATAGAGTCAAGCAGTCTTACACCGTCCGGGAGCTTCGGCGATACATCAAACTTATTTGATGAACAGGAAACCGAGGTGATATCTATTGCAGAAAGGGTGACCTGGGTTATTTTATCAATTGCCTCAGGCTTTCCGATAACCGTAACCGTCTGGTGATCGACACTGTAGCCTATACTGCTTTTTTGGAAACCATCGGGCAAATTTGTAAAGTCGGCAACCACCGGAACTGTTATGCTTTTAGAGATAGGAACCGTAACCTTAACCGCTTTTTCATTTAAGGTCAGATTAGTCATATCTATAGCCTCGCCTGCTTCGTTAAAAAGGCGTATTTCTGCGTCATAGGTAGTGCTTTCCCTAAGGATTTCATTAACCGAAGCATAAGCTTCAACCGTTGCTATTTCATTAATAACCGTGCGCGGGCCTTTGATAGTTATCGTATCACTTTCGGTTCCGCTTACTACAGCCGTCTCCGCAATAAGACCTTCTATAGCGCTTGCACCCTCAGCACGGGCCTTAACGGTGAATTCCTTAGTATCAACATAATCAAACTGCACATCAACCGTTGCGGGGGATATGCTTATAAACTCATAATCCGAGACCGCGGTGTTTTTTCCGCCCGAAACCTCAAGCTGATACTCGCCCGGTGCGTTAATTGCAGCGGCTGAGGCGTAAACATAAAAATCTCCCGGCTGCAAAGCAGAGACAACATAGCTCGGTCCCTTTATGGTAACCGTGAATTTTTGCGATGAAATATCCTCTATAATTTCCATACCGTTTTCGGAAACAAAGGTGTTTTCAAGATTAATGTTTATAGGGATATCGGTAAATGTTCGGTCAATATCAGGATTCTGGCTAATCATAATAACAAGCCAAAAAATAAAGGCGGTTATAAGCGAAAGCGGAATAGTAAACCGCTTATTGTAAAGCAGTTTTTTCAATGAAAATTTAGCTGGAAGGTTAATTTTCCGTTTCATCTGCCTTTTCATCGTCCTTTCCGTTTTCTTTTTTAAAGGGATTAAAACGCTTCAGCAGCGTTACTACCTTATTGTCGTCGGTCACTTCACCGTCATCCACAAGAAGCCGACGCAGCTCCTCGGCGGCGGACATACTGTTATAGTTTCTGGTCATCTTGCCGTTTGAAACGATAGAGATTATACCCGTCTCCTCAGAAACCACCAGTACAACCGCATCGGAATTTTCTGTCATACCAATTGCCGCACGATGGCGGGTGCCTAACTGCGAGGAAATGTCCTCACGCTGAGTAAGGGGTAAAATACAGCCTGCGGCGTAAAGCCTTCCGTCCCTTATAAGCAGCGCACCGTCGTGAAGGGGAGATTTCGGAAAAAATATGCTTCCAACCATAGAAACAGACGGCTCGGCGTTTATAACAGTGCCTGTATCTATAATCTCACCCAGCTGTGTAGAGCGTTCAAAAACTATCAGTGCGCCTATTTTGTTTTCCTGCATATTACCCGCCGCACGGCAGACACTGTCTATACAGTTTTCTGTCGGCTCGTCCGATAAATCGCCCTGAGTGCCCAGCAGCTTTGTGTGCCCCACTCTTTCAAGAATTCTTCTAAGCTCAGGCTGAAAAATAATAGCGATGGCTATTATGATATAATTAACAAATCTCGACAAAACCCATTTAATAACGGTAAGGTTCCACCAGTTGGCAATAAAGTATATCAAAAACAGTATGATAAAGCCCTTTGCGAGCTGACCCGCACGGGATTCACGCATAAAGCCTATCGCTTTGTATATAATATACGCCATTATAAGAATATCAACAACATCAGATACCCTCATACTTGTGACAGCACATATAATTTGGTTAAAAAAGGCATAAATTGCATTAAATATGCTGCTCATATTAAAACATTCCTTTTCACATACTTATACGCTTTATTCTAACACATTTTTTTTGCCTATTCAATAGAAAATTGCATATTTTTTAAGTTTTTTTCATTAAATTACCGAATTTGTTTTATAGCTTTTATTAAACTTGTTATTTCGGCAAGAGTATTAAATGCGGATACAGAAACCCTTACCGCTCCAATATCAAGGGTGCCTATCTGCCTGTGTGCAAAGGGAGCACAATGAAGCCCTCCTCTAACCGCTATTCCCTTATCATTTAAATATTGAGAGACCTCGGCGCTGGTCTTCCCGTAAACATTAAAAGAAATCACTGGAGCGTAGGTGCCGTCTTTGGGCTCAGGAGTATAAAGCTGTACCCTGTCAATTTTTGAAAGTTCCTTATAAAGATAGCGTATAAGGTTCATTTCGTGTGTGTATATTTTTTTAATCCCTATCCCCTTTACATAATCAATTCCCGCTGAAAGTCCCATTATCTCGGGAACATTAACCGTTCCGCTTTCGAGCCGCTCCGGCAGGCTTTCAGGCTGGAAAAGCTGTGTAGAATTTGTTCCTGTGCCGCCCTCTATAATGGTGTTTTCTATCGGCTTTTCGCATATAAGCACACCTATTCCCATAGGAGCGTAAAGACCCTTGTGGGGAGCAACACACAGGTAATCTATATTCATTTCCCTCATATTAATCGGCATTACTCCCGCAATCTGCGCCGCATCAACGGCAAAAAGCACTCCCTTTTTCTTGCAAAGTGCACCGATTTCGGCAATAGGAAGTGTTTTTCCCAAAACATTAGAAGCCCCCGTGCAGATAACAAGCCTTGTGTTAAGACGGATTTTTCTTTCAAAATCTCGCAGGGTGGCATCGTCATCGGTAAGGGAAACATATGCCGTATCAAAGGGAATTTCTTCCTTTATAAGCGGCCGCACAACCGAATTGTGCTCAAGGGAAGAGGTCACTGCATGCTCCCCCTTATTTAAAACACCCTTTATAACGCAATTTATACTGTGGGTGCAGTTAAGGGTAAACACTACATTTTCCGCTCCCGAAGCACCGAAAAACTCCGCCGCTTTTTCCCTTGCCGAATAAACTGCGTCCGCCGCCTTTAAAGAGGGAGTATGCCCGCTTCTTCCCGGGTTTGCCGAAAACTCTCTCAAAGCACTGTCCACAGCCCTTATGACACCTGCCGGCTTTTTCCCCGTTGTAGCGGCGTTATCAAAATATATCACAAATAACACCTCCGTTATTATCTATTAAGTTATGAGCGCGGCATAGGCTTATGCCGCGCCCGATCAATCACAATTTTTCATTAATTTCGAGGATTTTTATTCCGGCATTTCGCAAAATGCTTTCCGCTTCTGAGAGCTTTCCGTCTAAAACTATACTGTACCCACAGCCCGTGCTTGCCCCTGAGGCAATCCTCTCGATTTTCACATTATATCCATGTTTTCTTAAAAGGTCACGGCCCTTAATCGCATAGGTAACCGAGCCCATTGTTATGAGATACTTTTTCATTTGTTTTCACTCCGTTATATTACATAATATGCACTTTGGACAAATCTGTCTACTGCTCTTCCTCTCTATAATATTCAATAACAACGATAAGGGTTATGGGCAAAATAAATATTCCCGCTATCCCGAAAATCCTTATTCCTATAAACATTGCAAGCAATGTAAAAAGCGGTTTAATGCCCATCTGTTTTCCTATAATTTTAGGCTCTGCAAAATTCCTCGCCACCGTTATTAAAAGGTACAAAATCACAAGACCTGCTCCCTTAGCGGTATTTCCCATCATAAATTCGACTGCCGCCCAAGGGATAAGCACCGTACCCGTTCCCAAAACAGGCAATATATCTATAACCGAGATAATCGCCGCTAAAACAAGGGCATACTTAATTCGCAAGACCGTAAACCCTAAAAGCAGCTCTGCAAAAGTAATGCCGAGTATGATAAGATAGCCCTTTGCAAATTTAAAAACACTGTTTACAAGTATGTTTTTGATTTTTAATGCCTTATCATATATCCTCTCTCCGCAAAATCCACGCACAAATTTAATAAGCTTATTAAAATCAGCCGCTATATAACAGGCCGAGGCGGCAGCCACGACACAGCTTAAAAGAAATTGGGGTGCGTGCTTTACGGTATATCCCGCCGCCGAGGAAACCATAGATGTAAGTGTGGTCACCAGCCTATTTACAGCGTCTTCATAAAATATGCTTAAAAGGTCTGTAAATTTCTTTGGCAGCTTTTCAAAAAAAGAGGCGGCGGAAATTTTTAAATTATCAAAAAAAGCGGTCAGCATATCCATATTGCCACCAAGCTCCTCAAAAAAGCCCACCGCTGTTCCCACAGCTCTAAAACATATAAAAAACGCCAAAGCCGCAACACCTAAAAATACGGCAAGTGCAAGCGCTCCCGCCACTACAGAGTGTTTGATTTTGAGCTTTGAAGAAATAAAGCCTGCAGGCTTTTGTATAAGCCAAGCCACGGCTCCGCCCACAATAAAGGGCAAAAGAAAGACAAGCATAAATTTGCAAAACACAAATATTATTGCGGCTATTGTAACAAAATAAAAAGTGTTAATAAGAAAGTTCTTTCGTGATTGTTGCTCCAAATCTATCCACTCCGCAAATTAAAATTATGTATATTTAACAGTAATAAAATAATATACGTTTTTTTGTTGATTTAGGAGGAAAAGTGTACTATAATAGAGTACAATAGTTCGCATACGGAGGACAGTTATGAAGGGAGACAGATACCTGCTTATTAATTCAGCGGTGCTTCCACCCGTCTTTGAGAACGTGATTCTCGCTAAAGAGTTGTTAGCGAGCGGCAAGGCAACAAGCGCCGCAGCAGCAGCAAAAGCGGCGGGAATTTCGAGAAGCGCCTTTTATAAGTATAAGGATTATGTGTTCAAATATTCAGGTTTTGACGGCGATACACTAAGCCTTAACGCCCTGCTTTCCGACAGGGCGGGAGTCTTTTCAGCACTCACAGCCGAGCTTTTCAGCTGCGGTGCAAACATCATCACCGTATCGCAGGGTATTCCCGAAAACGGAACGGCGAATGCCTCGCTAACAGTCAGCACAGGGGGCATTTCCCCCGAGGAGCTTATTGACCGTTTATTTCAAATCGACGGTGTTATTTCAATTAAAAGAATAGACGGAGGTAAAAAATGATTAATGTCGCTATTATGGGTCACGGCGTTGTCGGTTCAGGCGTTGCCGAAATCCTTATAAATCACTCCAACAGAATCACACTAAAAGCTCACACGGATGTTAATGTTAAATACATTCTCGACCTGCGTGATTTCCCGGATTCTCCATACAGTGAGAAATTTATTAAGGATTTCAACACAATACTTAATGATGACAGCGTTAAGGTTGTAGTTGAGGTTATGGGGGGAATTAATCCCGCCTACGATTTCGTTAAAAGCTGTCTTTTAAGGCACAAGAGCGTTGTTACTTCAAATAAAGAGCTTGTAGCCGCCAAGGGCGCAGAGCTTATTAAAATCGCCAACGAAAAAAATGTGAACTTCCTTTTTGAGGCGTCGGTTGGCGGCGGCATTCCCGTACTTCGCCCGATAGCGCAATGCCTTGCTGCTAACGAAATTACCGAAATTGCAGGAATTTTAAACGGAACAACCAACTTTATTTTAAATAAAATGATAGTGGATAATATGGATTTTGATGCGGCGCTCGCCTTAGCACAAAAATTAGGCTATGCCGAAAAAAATCCTGCTGCCGATATTGAGGGGCACGATGCCTGCCGTAAGGTCTGCATTTTAGCGGCTTTAGGCTTTGGCAAACATGTTTATCCCGAACAGGTTGCCACCGAAGGTATAACCGAAATCACCCTTGATGATGTTGAGTCGGCTGATAATTTCGGCTGTGTAATAAAGCTTATCGGCAGAGCTAAAAAGCTCCCGAACGGCAAAATTACTGCCTCGGTCCGTCCCACCCTTGTAAGCCGTGATTGTGTGCTTTCGGGCGTTAACGGCGTATTCAATGCGATAATGGTGAACGGCGACCAGACAGGCGAGGTTATGTTCTACGGCAAGGGTGCGGGCAAGGAAGCAACTGCAAGTGCGGTTGTGGCCGATGTTATTGACTGTGTAAAGCATTTAAGCTCCCGCAAATATCTCGACTGGGAAGAGGGAGTACCCGATTATGTTGATAATGCTTACGACGAAGTTTCAAGGCTTTATGTAAGGGTTTCCTCCGATGATTTTGACGGACTGGAGAAACAGTTTGAGGCTCTCTTCCCCGCCGTATTACAAGTCAAAAACAAATTCAGGGGCGAGATAGCCTTTATAACAGACGAGGAAAAAGAAAGCGTCACTAAAGAAAAGCTTTCTGAATTTAATAATCTTTCTTCGCTCAAAGTATTGCATACCTTTTTCTAATTTTTCAGGGGGTTAAATAAATGGCACTAATAGTAAAAAAATTCGGCGGTTCTTCGGTCGCCAACGCCAAGAGGGTATTTAATGTAGCAAATACCATTATAGGCGATTACAAAAAGGGTAACGATGTTGTTGTTGTTGTATCGGCTCAGGGCGACACTACCGACGATTTAATCGAAAAGGCTAAGGAAATCAATCCGGACGGCCCTTCAAAGCGTGAGCTTGATATGTTACTTTCCGCAGGCGAGCAGATGTCTATAGCACTTCTTGCAATGGCGATTGAAAAGTTAGGCTGTCCCGTAATTTCCTTACTCGGCTGGCAGGCAGGCTTTTCCACCGATTCAAAACACGGTATAGCACGCATTAAAAAGGTAGATCCGGAGCGTATAAAGAACGAAATTGCAAAGCGAAATATAGTGATAGTCGCAGGCTTTCAGGGTCTTAATAAGTATGACGATATAACCACCTTGGGCAGAGGCGGCTCGGATACAAGTGCGGTTGCAATAGCGGCGACTATGAAAGCGGATGTATGCCAGATTTACACCGATGTTGACGGTGTATACACGGCCGACCCCCGCAAGGTTCCCGATGCTAAGAAGCTTGATGCGATTACCTATGACGAAATGCTTGAGCTTGCGACCTTGGGTGCGCAGGTTCTTAACAACCGCTCGGTTGAGATGGCTAAAAAATACAATGTAGAGCTTGAGGTGCTTTCAAGTCTTGAAACCAAACCCGGCACAATCGTAAAGGAGACTGTAAAAATGGAAAAAACATTAATCAGAGGCGTTGCTAAGGACACTAATGTTGCTACCGTTTCGGTAGTAGGACTTGAGGACACTCCCGGAGTTGCCTTCAAAATCTTCAACAAGTTAGCTCAAAAAAGAATCAATGTTGATATTATTCTCCAGTCTGTGGGCCGTGACGGCACGAAGGACATCACCTTCTCTGTCCCCAAGGATGACGGAAAGACCGCCGTTGAATCTTTAGAAGCTATGAAGGATAGCCTTAATTTCCATAAGATTGCCCTTGACGAATCTGTTGCTAAGGTTTCTATTGTAGGCGCAGGTATGGAAAGCCACCCCGGCGTTGCTTCTAAGATGTTTGAGGCGCTTTATGATGCAAATATCAATCTTCGTATGATTTCCACAAGCGAAATCAAAATTTCGGTGCTTATTGACGCCGAGTGCGCCGATAGGGCAGTGAAAGCCGTTCACGATAAATTAATCGACTAACTGAACAAAATATATCACCCCGCCCGTTTGAGCAGTATAACTCAAACGGGCGGGGTATTTTTGCATTAGATTGCAAATGCCGGACGAACCTGTCACTTTGAACTGAAATTGTTAAAAAAAGGCTCCCTCTGACGGGAGACACTTCATAAAAAAGTTGTCTTCCGTGCTTTTTTATAAAGAAAAAGACACTTTCGAAAATTAAAGGTGTCATAGTGGGTTACATACTTTGAAATTTACCTATCTCGAAATAAGAATGAAAGACGATATTGTCAGACAGGTCTCACAGCGATATTATATTCGCCCTTAAACTGTCCGAAGGACAATATCACTATGCGAAGCATAATATCACTGCGAAGCAATATCACTCGCCGTAAGGCGAATATAACTGAGGCACACTTCCTTACGGAGTGTGCCTCAACTGTGTGTTCTCTTTTTTAACCTTTTTTGAAACCGTACGTCACCTTGTTTAAACCGTCGACGCATTTTTAACTATTATCTTCCACATGTTTTTTTATAGTTTCAAAGGATTTGTTGCTAATAATATGTTCAATCTTACAAGCATCATCAGATGCAGTTTCTTCATCAATACCGATCATCATAAGAACTTTGGTTAAAATCGTATGACGCTCGTAGATCTTCTTTGCTTCAACGTATCCATTGTCGGTGAGAGTAATGTATCCGTCGTTACCAATGACGATATATCCCTCTGATTTCAAACGACCTACTGCACGGCTTACACTCGGCTTCGTGTAGTTCATATATTCCGCTATGTCAATAGAACGAACAGAAGATTTTTTATTGCAAAGGATATAAATTGTCTCAAGGTACATTTCACCTGAAGGTTTTAATGCCATATCCAACTCTCCAAATAAGTTTTTCTAATGTTAGGATACCACAAAGAAAGCGAAAAATCAATTGGAAGCTTATTAAAGATGCTAATAAAGTTCAAAAATTCTAAAAATACTACTTGACAAAGCAAAATTAATGCGTATAATAATATGTGGTTAGCGACGGCTAACTATATTTTAGGACTAACGGTTAGCAACAACTAACCATTTATAATACGGTGGTAACGGATATGAATTTAAGACAAGCAGAAGAAGGAAAAGAATATATTATTCAACAGATCAACACGGATGACGAGGAGCTGAACGCTTTTTTATTCTCTCTCGGTTGCTATAGTGGCGAAGCCATCACGGTGGTCGCACACCGTAAAGGTGGGTGTACTGTTTCCATCAAAGATGCACGATATAATATCGACAAGCAATTGGCGGAAGCCATTATTGTTTAATTAAAAAATAAGCTCCGGCTTATTTTTTTGGCCATCGGTTAGCGACGGCTAACTCACAGTTATCACTTTGATTTGTATAAAGTTAAGAAGCAGGAGGATGAAACCAATGAGAATTGCTTTGACAGGCAACCCAAACTCAGGTAAGACCACAATGTATAATGCTCTAACCGGTCGAAATGAAAAGGTCGGCAACTGGGCAGGTGTTACCGTAGACAAAAAAGAACACCCGATCAAGAAGGTGTACGCAGGCGGCGAACAAATTATAGCCGTCGACCTTCCCGGTGCATATTCTATGTCGCCGTTTACAAGCGAGGAAAGTATTACAAGCACTTACGTTAAGAACGAAAATCCCGATGTTATCATCAATATCGTGGATACCGACAACTTGAGCCGTAGCCTTTTCTTTACCACTCAGCTATTGGAACTCGGTATCCCCGTTGTTGTAGCTCTAAACAAGAGTGATATTGGCAAGAAAAAAGGAAACAAGATTGATGTGGATGCTCTTTTACGAAAGCTTGGCTGTCCTGTTGTGAAAACCGTTTCCACATCGGCAGACGGATTAAAGACTCTGATTGAAGCGGCTGTAGCACAGGTAGGGAAAGAGCAAACTGCTCCCTACATACAAGAAGATATTGACCCGACGGATAAGGCACAGGTTGAAGCAGCAGACCGCAAGCGATTTGAGTTCGTGAACGAAATTGTAAAAGATGTTGAAACCCGTAAAGTACTTACTAAGGACAAAAACATTGGCGATAAGATCGATGCTATTCTCACAAACAAGTGGCTCGGTATTCCCATTTTCGCCGCAGTGATGTTCCTTGTATTCCATATTTCTCAGGCAGAAGGTCCTCTCGGACTTGGCAAATGGCTTGAAGGTATATTAGCAGGTGCAGTAGAATCGTTCCAAGGTTATATTGGTGAACTTTTAGCAAATGCACACCCGCTGTTGCAGGCTATTGTTATTGATGGTATTATCGGCGGTGTTGCTGCTGTTGTGGGCTTCCTGCCTCTTGTTATGGTGATGTACTTCCTCATTGCTCTTTTGGAGGATTGCGGATATATGTCCCGTGCGGCAGTTGTGCTTGATCCTATCTTCAAAAAGGTAGGCCTTTCCGGTAAATCGGTTATTCCATTCGTTATCACCGTCGGTTGTGCGGTTCCCGGTATTATGGCAAGCCGAACCATCCGCAATGAGCGTGAGCGCAGAGCAACAGCTATGCTCGCTCCCTTTATGCCTTGCGGCGCAAAGATTCCCGTTATTGCTCTTTTTGCAGGTGCTTTCTTTGACAACGCAGGATGGGTTAGCGCATTAATGTATTTTGCGGGTATTGCTTTAATTTTCCTTGGCGCGTTGCTCATCAATGCGATTACCGGCTATCGTGCTCGAAAATCCTTCTTTATCATAGAGCTTCCTGAATACAAGGTTCCTTCTCTTTGGGGCGCATTTAAGTCTATGTGTAGTCGTGGTTGGGCTTATATTGTAAAAGCAGCTAC
>CAJGCQ010000004.1 GCA_904501875.1 Clostridiaceae bacterium
GAGGCCATAGACCTCTTGGAGGTAAGTCTTTTAAGCAGAGTATCGTTAATATTAGCAAATATAATTCCCGCAACTGCAGAAGTTCTCATATTTTCTCCTCCTCACAGACATTTTCGGTTATCATTTTCTTAGCTCCGACAATCGCCTTTTTACCAACCGTTAGGTTGTCTCCTATAACGGTAATTCCCCACTCGGTTGTGTCGGTATGGGCGGGTTCTGTGCCTATTTCGGCGTTTTCACCAATAACGGTGTTTTCAGCGATTATGGAATATTTTACCTTAGCGCCCTTTTTAATAACCGCACCGGGCATAACCAGCGAATACTCAACCGAAGCTCCCTTTTCAACCGTTACATTCTCAAAAAGGATAGAGTAATCAAGCCGGCCCTCAACCTCACAGCCGTCGGTTATAAGGGAATTTTCCACCTCGGCATCTTCGGAAAGATATTGCGGCGGCATACCGGTTGTTCTTGAATAAATACGCCAATTCTGGTCCGCAAGATTAAGGTCAATTTTAGGATTCAAGAGGTCAAGGTTAGCCTCCCAAAGGGAATCTACCGTTCCTACATCCTTCCAGTAGTCACCAAAACGGTAAACCTTCATAAGCTCTCCGGCACCTAACATTGCGGGGATAATATCCTTGCCGAAATCGTTTGAAGAGTTGGGGTTAGCCTCGTCCTCTGTCAGATACTTTTTAAGCTTCTGCCAAGAGAAAACATAAATTCCCATTGATGCTAAATTGCTCTTAGGATTTGCAGGCTTTTCTTCAAACTCGTAAATCGTGCCGTCTTCCCTTGTGTTCATAATTCCGAAGCGGGAAGCCTCCTCCATAGTGACCTCCATAACGGCAATGGTGCAGGCGGCACCGCTTTCGGTATGCTCGTTTATCATTTTGGAATAATCCATTTTATAAATATGGTCACCTGAAAGCACCAGAACATACTCAGGATTGTACCTTGAGATAAACTCTAAATTCTGGTAAATTGCATTAGCAGTACCCTTGTACCAGTTGCCGCCCTTCTGCCCTTGATAGGGCGGAAGAATATGCACTCCTCCCTTTGAGCGGTCAAGGTCCCAGGGCTTGCCGGAGCCTACATAATCGTTAAGCTCAAGCGGCTTGTACTGTGTAAGAATTCCGACGGTATCAATACCCGAATTTGCACAGTTTGACAGCGGAAAATCGATAATGCGGTATTTACCGCCGTAAGGTACTGCAGGTTTGGCAATTTTACTGGTTAAAACTCCGAGTCTGCTTCCCTGCCCGCCGGCAAGCAGCATAGCGACACATTTTTTGCTGTTCATAACAACACTCCTTATGTTTTATTAATATAACTGTACAATATTATGCTTGAGCCGCCGATTTATTACTATTTGTCCGCGATGATGTTTTTCTGCTAACGGGAACACGGTAAAAGCTCACCGACATTGCAGGAATATCAAGGCTTACGGAGTTTTCATAGCCGTGCATCGGTATTTTTTCGCTCTTATAGCTTACAGCCGTATCGTCGGTATCGCCTCCGAAGCTTTTGCTGTCGGAACAGAAAATCCTCTTATAGGAGCCTTTTTTAGGCACTCCTATGCGGTAGTTTTCCCTTGCAACAGGAACAAAATTGCAGACTGTAATAAGCTCGTTTCCTGATTTATCAATACGCCTGAAGGAAATAATGCTCTGCTCATTATCGTCGTTAGAAATCCAGGAAAATCCTTCCCAAGAATAGTCAACTTCCCAAAGCTGTGAATGCTTGAGATAAAACTTATTAAGCTCAGCAACATAATCCTGCATCATACGGTGCTTATCGTACTGAAGCAACAGCCAGTCAAGCTCCTGCTTATAATTCCACTCAATAAACTGTGCAAATTCCTGACCCATAAACAAAAGTTTTTTGCCCGGATGCGCCATAATGTAGGCATAAAAGGCACGCAATGAGGAGAATTTCATATCATATTCGCCCGGCATTTTCCCGATCATTGAGCATTTTCCGTGCACCACCTCATCGTGGGACAGCGGAAGAATAAAGTTTTCCGAAAAGGCATAGAAGAATGAGAAGGTCAGGCAATCGTGATTATTCTTCCTGAAAAGCGGGTCGAGGGACATATATCGGAGCATATCGTTCATCCAGCCCATATTCCACTTGAAGTTAAAGCCGAGTCCGCCGTCCTTCGGCGGTTTCGTAACAAGGGGCCATGCGGTAGATTCCTCTGCTATCATCATAACCCACGGGTTAGCGGCAAAAGCCGCAGTATTCACATCCTTTAAAAAGGCGATTGCCTCAAGGTTTTCGTGCCCTCCGTAGGAATTTGGCACCCATTCCCCGGCCTGACGGCCATAGTCGAGATACAGCATTGAAGCTACTGCATCAACCCTGAGTCCGTCGATGTGATACTCTTTAATCCAGTAAACCGCACTTGAAATAAGGAAGTTTCTCACCTGGGGCTTGCCGTAGTCAAAAACAACGGTTCCCCATTCCTTATGCTCCCCCTTGCAGGGGTCGGCATATTCATAGCAGGGTGTTCCGTCAAAGCGGAAAAGCCCAAACTCATCACGGGGAAAATGGGCGGGAACCCAGTCAAGTATTACACCGATACCATTTTCGTGCATAATATCGATAAACTTCTTAAAATCATCGGGAGTGCCGTAACGGGAGGTGGGGGCAAAATAGCCCGACACCTGATAACCCCAAGAGCCCTCAAAGGGATACTCGGTAACCGGCATAAGCTCCACATGGGTGTAATTCATTTTTTTCAGGTACTCCGCAAGCTCTCGGGCTAATGTTACATAATCATAAAAATTTCCGTCCTCAAATCTACGCCACGAGCCTGCGTGAAGCTCATAAATATTAACAGGGGATTCATATATATTTTTACATTTCTGTATACTGCACCATTTTTCATCATTCCAAATATAGTGGGAGCTGTAAATTTTGGAAGCGTTGGCAGGTGCGGTTTCGTAATGACGGGCATACGGGTCAGACTTAAGCACCGTCATACCGTCGCTTGCGGTAACCGCATATTTATAGGTATCAAAATCTTTAAGGCCCTTTATACTTGTTTCCCAAATTCCGCAGTCCGACCTTTTCATCGGATTAGCATCGCCGTCCCAACTGTTAAAATCGCCCACAACCGAAACCGCTGAGGCATTCGGTGCCCAAACCCGAAAGATGGTACTGTCACCTTCTAAAAACGAGCCGAAGTATTTATATGCTTCTGAAGTTATACCTGAACTGAAATTTTTAATAAAATCCTTCATTTCGCACCTCTTTTATTGTTGACACCAAACTTCCCTCTCATGAAATACTGCTGTCATCTTTTTATGTTTTTATTATAACAGCATTCATGGTATTTTTCAAGTAATTTTTTTTAAATTTCCGAAAGAAATGAAAAAATTAAATGTCGATATTTGTTGAAACTTAACAAATATCGACATCATCCTGCATACAATGAGTTATTTTCTAAATATTTTACATCTGATTTAAAAGTTTAATGGCATAACATTTAGCTGTAAAAATTTGTAATATCAACCAGTTTTTCACGCTGTTTTGTGTTAAGCTCTTCGGCCGAGAATAGCGAGGAATAGGAAAAGAGTACATAACCTGACACACTGCCGTTTTTATAGCAAATCTCTGCCTGTCTTGCGATTATATCCACCGAGGCGTTCCATTCCTCCTTGTCTGCCTCTGAGTCTGTCCCTATCTTGTAGGGGGCAAGCCCGATTTTAAGCTCTATCTCTGCATTTGCCTTAGAAAGTTCTATCCAGTCGTCCAGCAAGTTATCAAAGCGATATTGCTCATCAGGATAATCATAACCGAAATAAAGCTGCGGGATTACAGCGTCCAGACATCCACATTCCACCCAAGTCTTAACATCGGCGTAAAGCTCGTTATAGTTTTTTTCGATAGAAGCCATAGGACTTACAGAAAAAGTAATGTCTTTGCCGTAAAACTTCACGGCGGTATAACACCCGGATATTAAGGCGTTTACATTTGCCCGTCTCCAATCAGAAAGAGAAAGGGGATTTTCGGTTTCCGAACTGTATTTTTCATAGCTTGCCGAATCAAACTCCGGTTCGGTCGTGGGATAAAAATAATCGTCAAAATGGATGCCGTCTACCTCGTATTTGCTAAGCACCTCTCGTATCCCGTTTATCACAAGCTCCCTTACCTCAGGTTCAGCAGGATTTAGGTAAATTCCGTCAAATAAACATACATTTTTATCGTTTTTGATGTCCTCGTCGGTAAGCCATTTATAGGCGGGGCTTTCGGGGTCTAAAGCCTCCTTACTGCTTGAAGAGGTCAGCACTCTATAGGGGTTTATCCAAGCGTGCACCTTTATCCCGGCAGTTTTGCAAGCATTGATAATATATAGGAATGGGTCAAAATCAATATTCTTGGCGTTATTTATAAGCGGAAAATAATCGGATTGAAAAAGCGAATCGCAAAAAGCCCTTATATGTACATATATTTCCCCTATTTTAAGCGCTTTGCAATTTTCAATAACATTATCGAATTCTGCCTTAAAGCCCGCCTCGCTTTCAAGCATAGAATTTATCTCGCTAAAGGAAAGCCAGACACCTGAAACAGAAATGTTTTTATAAGGTAACGCCTCGCTTTCCCCGAAAAGGCTGTTATTATTTTCAGTAGAACAGCCTACAAGCAAAATGAGTGAAACAAGCAAACAAACAATTAACTTTTTCATCGCACCACCCTTAAAAGGTCAAACGGTTTCTCTGTAATTAATAATAAGCTCACCTAAGGAAAAAGCGCTGTCGGAGCTGAATTTAAGGCAAAGTGATTTTACAGGGCTCAAATGCGGTATAAGCTTTACGGACTTAAGGGTCCCGCAGGTATAGTCTATATCGGGCTCCCCTAAGTTTAATGTATCAAAACGCCTGCCGTTAATAAAAACTTCGAGCCTCGCCTTTGAAGAGGCGGAAACACTTATGCTGTCAATAACCTTCCTATTAGACATACTGCCGAAATCAAAGCATTTTGTCACCGCCCTGCCTGCGACAGAGTAGTTATTTATTACAGGCTCCTCTCCACTTCGGCAAATATCGGTATCCTCTATGCCCGAAAGCTTTGCGGTGTAAAACACCCTGCCATCCGTTCCCTTACAAAAAATGTAAAGTTGACCCGAAGAAGAAAATCCGCCCAAGGCATTAGAGTGCATAAAGCTCCAGATATACCAAGCAGGGTTTTTAAGCCCCCCGTCTCGGTAATCCATTATGACAGCTTTTTCTCCTATAAGCAATAGATAACGGTTGTCATTATGAACTGCAAAGGTTTTACTTATATCACCGTCGCTTAATGAAGCTAAATATCCGTCAATCGTCTTTGAAAGCTTTGTAATTTCAAAAGAAGATGTACTAATTGCGTAAACCGACCTGTCACTTCCGAGCCATATTGCCTTATCCCCGCAAAGCAAGCAGGAATATTTGTTATCAAGTCCCTTATCTCCGCTAATTTTTTTAGCTGTAAAGGTATCTTTAGTATAAAAGACCGAATCGTCATCCGCAAGCAGTGAACTTGAGTTTATGGGACTACCATTTTTCAAGGTAAGGGTATATATTTCATTCTGCTTAAAGACCAAAATTCCGTTTTTATAGCTTAAAAGTGCGTTAACCCCGTCTTCTCCGCCTATTTTATAGGAGGAATCACAGGGAAAGTAAAGGGGATTATCTGTGTGTACGCTTATAACTCTACCCCTGTCTGTTCCGCCGGAAAAAACAAGTCTTGAGCCGAGCACCGCACAGCAGGTTGAGGAAACGGCGCTTTCAATGCCGCTTTTAAGGGCTTTGCCTGCAATTACACATATATTGTTCTCGTGATACTTGTTCATCAGCGGTACTGAATAATCGCCGCCGGCAGATGTAAAATTAAGCATACCCTTTGCTCGGTCAACGCTCAGAGTGATTTGCGCATTACAGAAGGTAGTAGTTACGGAGCTTTCGTAGTCCATAATGACCCAATCGGTATATTCGGTCGAACTCATATAGATGCGGCATTGTACAATATCGTTATTAAGGTCGGTAAACGGTAATCTAAAGCAGGAAGAATAACCGTCCGAGGTGAAGTATGCCTTAAAGCGCTCGGTAAGCATATTACGAGATTCCAAAAACATCGGCGTTCCCGTATAGGCAAATCCTGACGACCTTGATTCCTCGTAACGGTTGCCTCTGCCGTTCATATATACCACCGGAACATAAAAGTTGTGTAGCTGTTTCCAAGAGCTTAAACCGGTTTCAAGCTCGTATATACTGTAGCTAGTTTGAGAATAATTGTATATGTTGCGGGTGCAGACAAGTGCAAATACACCTGCGCCCTCTACAGGACTGGCGCTGTAAAAAAGAATGTTTGTGGGCTGGTAAAAATCCTCAAATGTAATACGATTGAAAATTAAATTACCCGCCGCAGAGCTGTTGCCGTCATCACCCACAAAAAATATATTGCAGTAATAAATTGAATCGTCTTGACAGTATTCCTGCAGGGCAATTTTCTTGTAATTGCCGTCTATGTAAACCCCAAAATCGGTAACCTTATAGGAAAATGTGTCATAAACAGGCGGGTTTTCGCTTTTAATGATATTTTCCGGATTGGCCGTAAGCCCCGCTCTCGTACATAAAACGCCCCCCTCATACCACATATTTTCACTTTCATAAAGTGCGTTGTCAGGAATGTCTGCCGCAAGAGCTGCTGTGACCGTTCCCGATTTAAAGCTGCGCACCTTAAAGGTTTTTTGTTCGTTACGCTGTAATGATCCGAATTTCATATGCTCTACCCCACTGTCACTTTAGGAAGAGTATCCTTCACACCTGATATTTCAGCAAGAGCAGTTGCCCGTTTTGCGTTATACATTTCGGCAAACAATTGATTTTTGTTTGCATCGCCTTCAATAAGAGCTAAAAGCATTGCCGCTCCATAGAAGAGCGCCTCCTCCTTAGCCTTTGGAATTTCAAGAGAATCCAAAAGCGAAAAAATGCCGTTGCAATTCAAATCAGGTAAAAGCTGATTAATAATTTCAAGTCCCTTTTCCGCCGCACCGTGGGTTTCACTCGTATCCACCTCTTCGCCAGAATATCCGAGTAAGTGAATCGCCCTTTTTATAACATCATATCCCGTCATCCGCTTTTTCCTCCTTAATATCCTTTATAAGACCGTTTTTGTCGGGTACTATTCCCTCAGGCAGGCGGTTAAGCAACTGAACACGGTCAATAATACCCTTTTCATAAAGGGTTATTAGGGTATTTGTACATTCCCGTTCGCTGTATACCGTACCCGCACCGACCTCTATTTTTGCGTTTATAAGCATACCTTTTAAACGCTCGGATTCAAAGGGTATATAGCGTATTCCCATATTGTCGGAAAGCTTAACTTTCCTACTGCCGTAGCAGACAATCCAGAAATCTGCCCAAATTCGTGAAATATCCTCTGCAAAGGAATAAAAGCGGTTTTTAATTAGCTGCAGCGGCATTACCGCCGCATCACGCAAGGTGATAAGTGCGCTTGCGTTGTCGGCTCGGCTGTCACCTAAAGCCACCTCATTTGCACCGCTTTGGGTTAGGGTATTATTGATAAGCGAGTGCACACTGCTTTCAAAATTCTTTGAAAAATCAGGTGGTGCAACATATCTTACCGCTCCCGCAACCTCTTCATTTGTGCCGAAGACCTTTATAATCTGACCTGGTTCGTTTGTAATTCCCTCAGGGACGGTATCGCCGTTCACAACAAGCATGGGCATACCCGAGGTCATAGCTGACCAAACATTAGCTGTTATCATACGGTTAATGGCTATCTGGTTGGGTATAAGATATGTGATCTCGCTTTCCCCGTAAATAATTCCGCCACCACTTTCCCAAGAGAACAGCGCAATAGGATAAAGCCTCAGCCCTGTATCAAAATCCTTGCGTACAAGGGCATTTTCGGTCGCCTTTACACTTTTAATTGTATAGCTTCCGTCCGGTTTATATTCCTTATAAAGCTTTGTAAGCACTGTGATTTTTCCGTCAATCGCACCGTCTTCAATAGCTCTGAGTGTGGGAATATCCGCGCCGTAGCGCCGTGCCTCCCGTATTACCTCCTCGGTTTCACGGCAGCTTGAAATAATAATATAGGGCTGTTTTTGCACCTCTTTTACATAAGGGTCGCCAAAAAAAACATTTTCAATGTTAAGCACCTCGCAGGCTATGTCCCCTTTAATCGGTACTGTTTTTTGCTCGTCGGCAAAAAGTCCCGTTCTGATTTCACCATCCCAATAGGTATAAAGCACACCCGTGCCTGTCACATAGGCGTTGCGCAATACCTGTTCATAAATCTGGCTTAAAGCCACCCTCTCTGCCGTAACATTGTAGTATCCGCCAAGCAGAGACATTAAACCGTTAATTTCCTTGGTCTCCTTGTTGTGCGTATCCTCAAACGCCGTAGACACACCCTCCGCCGAAAAGCTCACGGTCAACGGATTGCTTAATATCTGGGACATTTTGTATTCCCCTATGCGCTTTATAACATTGTGTCTTACAAGAGGTCGGTCATTTCCGCATTTAGCACCGTACCATTGGTTTCCAATGTAAAACCTCTCGTTAATACGGTTTTGTTCATACATTCCATGCTGTCCGAGCCCCGCCTTAAAATCCGCTGCGGCGCGGTATTCACTGTAAATTTCAAAAGGCTTACTGTTCATATAATTTCTCCCTTTCGATAAACCTGATTAAGGGGAGACCGGCTCCCCTTAACCTTTTGATATATTTTTCCTTAGTTTACGGTAACCGTTACAACCTTAGAGGCTGTTCCCGCAATACCGTTAGCTAAAATCTTTACAAAGTAATAATATTTACCCTTTGTAAGTGTAGTGGGGATTGTGTAGGATGCGCTTGTAGCTCCGCTTATCTTAACCGGAGATTTACCATTTTCGTCAATGCATGAATACCACTGGTAGGTAAGCGCAGCCTCACTTGTTGCGGTTACCGAGAGTGAGCCGCTGATGCTGCCTGAGGTTACAGTTTTATCGGCAGGCTGAGAAGAAATTTTGATTTCGGGAGAAATCCAAGCCCATACCGCGTCAAGACCACTCTTGTTTACGAAGACATCGTAATAAATACGGTAGTCAAACTTATAAGCATCGGCATCAATGTTCTGCTCGGGTGTGAAAATTCTCATCTTCTCGGTCTTCTTTACAAGGTGAGCTCCACTCTTAGGACAAACTAGCATATATACCTCGCGTGCATTTTCCGCCGGTACAAAACCACCGTTCTCACCGCTGTTAAAGGTGTAGGCTGTCTTCATACGCTCGGAAACCACCGGAATAATCGCCACGCCGTTAATTGATTTTACCTTTAAGGTGATGTCACCCTGTTTAAAATCGGAAACGGTAATCATACGGGAAATTTCTGCAGAGTTCTGGAGCGCCGCATACATATAGCTGTCTACAAAGGCAACCAGCTCCTCGTCATAGCCCACAACCGACTGCACCTCATTTATAAGACCGCAGAGCGCCTCATAGGGCTTCTCGGTGTTGCCGTTTAAAAGGTTAGATCTTGTTGCGGCAAGTCCTGCTAATTTTGAGATTACATAGGCGTCGCACTCGGGTACTACCTTAGTGCGCACATATTCGCCCAAAATCTTACCCGCAAGGTTCGCAATACCTGTCTCGCTCATATCCTCACGGTCAATCTGCAGGGAGCGGGCACGGTCCATCGCCATTGTGTAAGAAGTGTTAGACACAGTAATAGCACCCTTTGTAAAACCTGTATCACGGTCATAGTCTGCAAGACCCTGAAAATCCACGTCGGGGATTATTACGGTTTTAGCACCTACAAACTTTGCGGCGAGGGCATTGTCTCCAAAAAAGCCTGTTGCACTCTTTTGTGAAAACATTTTATCAAGCTCTGCTGAATATCTGGTTGCGTTTTCAATAGAATTAATAGACATAATTTATCTCCTTAAATTTTAGATTTTATCGCCAAAGACCCTTTAAAAATTCGGCGGTCTCGGGACTTGTTCCGCCCTTGCGGTCGGTTTGTGAGCCAACGCTCAAAGCCTCATTATTTTCGCTTTGAGCCGCCGCCCTGCGGGCGTTCTTTTTCTCGTTATGACGGTATCTTAAATACTCATCAAGCAAAAGCGTGCCCTTCATTTTTGCATTTTCAGTGACCGACTGCGGCAGGTCGGAAATATCCTTAATATTCGGGAACTCGGCTTGAAGCTCATTAAGTCCCAAATTTGTTTCGGGATTTTTTTCGAGTCCCAAAACATAGTCGGCCATTTCCTCATTTCCGCCGCATTCGTCTAAAAGCTCTTTTTTTCTTGCTTTCTGTTTTTCTTCTTCGAGTGCGCACAAAAATTCCGAAACACTTTTTCCGCTTTTTTGTGCGATTCGTTTTAAACTTTCGTAATCAGCGGCAATCGCCTCGAATTTAAGTCCCTTTTGGGCTAATTCCGTCGCCTCACTAAGACCCAAATTTCTTATTTCCTTGTTGTATTTTACAGGAACGAAAATTTCGTCGGCAGTTTCAGGTTTGGTATCCTGTGTAATAACCGCCTTATCCTTCTCCAAAGCCTCTGGTATTGCCTCGGTTTTAAGATCTACATTTTCCAAAATAATTCTTCCTTTCTGTTATCTCTGTGACTGCTCTGTGCCGTCATAAGATAAAAAATTGCTGAATTCCCGCCTAAGCTTTTCTATTTCCTCGTTATCGGCGGGCTTGCAGTCTGCAGCTTTTTTGCTGTACCGTAAGCCAAGCGTTCCAAAAAGGAATCCGAAAAGGAACGCTGCGGCGGCGGACGCAATAATTGCCAATGCCGTCATATGTCCCAACCTCCGTTAAAATCAGATTCGGTTATATCGGGACGGTAGTAAGGCTCATCCCCGTCTTCAGGTTTTGGGTGAAACCGCTTAACATCCTCAAAAGCATACCTTAATGCGTCGCATAAATGGTTGTCGCTGTCCTTTGGCATTCGTTTTCCGTTTTCTGTGGAATTGTCGTCATATACATATGAGGAAAGCTCCCTTATCATATTTACGCAGTCGGGATTAACCGTAATTTTATATTCATTAATAGCGTTAATCCCGTTTAAGATGCTGTCCCTTCCCTTGACCGACGGCGTAATCCTTGAAATACCCAGCCGCCTTAAATCGTCGTTAGATTTTGGCTCGGCGCAGTCAGCCCGTATGCGTTCCTTTGCAAACCCAAGCCGCTTTATTTCCTCGGCAATATCGCAGTTTAGCATACGCCGTTTGCAAAATTCACGGTATATGTAAAGCTCCTTGTCGATAGGGTTTGCCCAAAAGGCTAAAAAGCCTGTGGGATCATTGGTATAGCCGTAGTCAAGCCCGAAAAAGCTTTTCCACTTATACTCCTCTTGCTTTGGAATTTCCTTTTTCCCTATCGTCCAGTTTTCATAAACCAGCCCATCGGAAATTCCCCAGTTGCCAAGTCCCGCCACCTCATACTTGCGGCGGTTATTCTTTTTCATACGCTCAAATACCGCCCTGTCCGTATCGTCCAAAAACTCATTTATTAAATAGTTGGTGGAAAAGGTAGCTGTCTCCGGATTTTTGGTGTCAAAAAAACGCTTTTTCAGCCAATGTGTACCGCTCCACGGATTAAAGGTAAGGGTAGTCTGCTTAAAAAGGGGTGGTTTAACATTTCCTCTCGGCATCGATAAATCCAGCTTGTCAAAATCAGCTTCCAAGGAAATTTCAAACGCCTCCTCAATCCAAACGAAATTTAAGTAACCCGTAGGAACGGTGGTAGAGGCAAGCTTTAACACATCGTCAAAGCCTCTGAAAATAATTTTTTGACCCGTTGGAGTATAGACCATTTCCATAGGCGAAACGGTATTTTTCCAAAGGTGTGAAACATTTAGGCGTTCCTGCGCCCATTTAAGCTGTGCAAAGGTGCTGTCGCGGTGGGTATTCATAACCTGACGGACAACAAGCAGATTACTTCCCTCATATTTCATCAGTCTGTAAATAAAATTAAGAGCAGTCGTCGCCGATTTTTTAGAGCCTTTGCCGCCCTTTAAAACCCTGTAGCGCCTCTCGCAGCTCCAAAAGTCATCATACCCGCCACCGATAATTTCGGAAAGCTTAATTTCCGACATCGTCAATAATTGTCACCGCCCTTGCTGTACCCGTTTTTTCCGAATCCTTTTCGCTTACGATCGAACGCAGCTCCTTTATAGCCGAAAGATCACCCGAAACGGCCTTTTTGTAAAGTGCAATCATAACTGCGGTTTTTCTTGTAGGATTTTTTACCTCAAATCCCTCGTCTTTCAGCGACTGAGCCTCCGCATCAGAAAGCTTTTCATTAAGGAGCGTTTTCAGGGTTTTATAAAGTAGCTTGTCGTTCTCTCGCATGTTGTTTTCCTCCCGGCGATTGCTATAATATATCCACTTGTTACGGACATTCACCGACATAAATATCAGCCTTTCAAACGAGCCTGATGCGGTCGGAGCAAGCTGTTCCTCGGTATGTCGGTAGAAGGTGTTCCTCTTACAACCACATTTTCAAACTTTAATTTCAAAATAAAAAAAGCTTTACTTTTGTAAACTTCCGTGATATAATACTAAAGCCACCGTGTACTAAGCCTTTGGCGTCCGCCCTTTTAGGGAGTCACTTCGGCCTTTCGCTTGGTTGACGGATGATATTTAAAGGAGTGAAAAAAATGACTAAAGAATTAAAGCAGCAGATCATGAAGGATTACGCTATTCATGAGGGTGATACTGGTTCTCCCGAGGTGCAGATTGCGCTTCTCACCACCAGAATCAATGAGCTCAACGCTCACTTAAAGGTTCACCCGAAGGATCGTCATTCTTACCGCGGTCTTCTCAAAATGGTAGGTCACAGAAGAAATCTTCTCGCTTACCTGCAGAAAAACGATATTGAAAGATACCGTGCAATCATCAAAAAGCTCGGCATCCGTAAGTAATCAGTACACTGAAGGCAGATCGGCGTTTCGTTCGGTCTGCCTTATTGTAAATGCGGCAAAATCAGACGCACGCCGTTTGACAGTACCGTAATAAAAAGAGATTTTCGCGGTTTAGCGGTAAATCGAGTATCCGAAGCTTCGGGTATTGGATTTATTGCTAACCGAAAATCTCTTGAAAAAATTATAAGGAGATTTTAGTATGTTTGAAAACTACAAGGTTTATGAAACCACCCTTGCCGGCAGACCCCTAAAGCTTGAAACAGGTATGATGGCGCAATTAGCAAACGCCGCCGTTATGGCTTCCTACGGCGAAACAAAGGTACTCTGCACCGTCACTGCCTCCGCAAAGCCTCGTGAAGGGGTTGACTTCTTCCCGCTTTCGGTTGATTATGAAGAAAAGATGTACTCTGTAGGCCGTCTGCCCGGCTCATTCACAAGGCGTGAGGGTAGAGCAAGCGAGAAGGCGATTCTTGCCTCCCGCTGTATCGACCGTCCTATCCGTCCCCTTTTCCCAAAGGATATGCGCAACGATTGCTCGGTTGTAGCAACAGTTATGTCGGTTGACCCCGACTGCTCACCCGAGGTTGCCGCCGCTATCGGCGTTTCGGCAGCTATCGCAATTTCGGATATTCCGTGGGCAGGCCCTATCTCGAGCGTTAATGTGGGTCTTGTAGACGGCGAAATTATAATAAATCCCAATTTGGAACAGCGTGCAATGTCCGACCTTAATTTGACCGTTTCCTCTACCGAGGATTTGGTTGCTATGATTGAGGCGGGCGCCAATGAAATTTCTGACGAGCTTATGTTTGACTGCATTATGGCGGGTCACGAGGCTAATAAGGAAATCGTTAAGTTTATAAACAGCATCGTTTCCGAAATCGGCAAGCCGAAGTTCCAATTTGAGTCCAACGACCCCGATCCGGAAATATTTAAGGAAATCGAAGATTTCTGCATTGAGGATGTAAAAAAGGCGCTTGATACCGACGATAAAACCGTCCGTGATGCGGCACTCCTCCCAATTTACAATGCCGTTCACGAAAAATTCGATGAGAAGTTCGAGGGCTGCGAAGGCAAAATTGACGAAATTATGTACCTTGTTCAGAAGCACGTTGTAAGAGACTGGCTCAAGAACGAAAAAAAGCGTGTTGACGGCAGAGGAATTGACGAAATCCGTCCGCTTAACGCTCAGGTCGACCTTTTACCCCGTGTTCACGGGTCGGGTATGTTCACAAGAGGACAGACTCAGGTTCTCTCTATTGCAACCTTAGCCCCTATAAGCGAGGCGCAAAAATTAGACGGACTTGACGAAGAGGTTTCCAAAAGATATATTCACCACTACAACTTCCCCTCTTATTCTGTGGGCGAAACAAAGCCCTCAAGAGGTCCCGGCCGCCGTGAAATCGGTCACGGTGCACTTGCTGAAAAAGCTCTTGTTCCCGTTATTCCCAGCATTGATGACTTCCCGTATGCTATCCGTGTTGTATCCGAGGTACTTTCCTCTAACGGCTCTACTTCACAGGGTTCAATATGTGGTTCAACCTTAGCCCTTATGGCAGCAGGTGTTCCGATTAAGGCTCCGGTTGCGGGTATTTCCTGCGGTCTTATCACAGGTGATGACGGCGTTTACGGCGACTTTATGACCATGGTTGATATTCAGGGTCTTGAAGACTTCTACGGCGATATGGACTTTAAGGTTGCCGGAACTCACAAGGGTATCACCGCTATCCAGATGGATCTGAAAGTTCACGGTCTTACCCCTGAAATCATCAAGGAAGCCTTTGCAAAGACCCATAAGGCAAGGGATTACATTCTTGACGAGATAATGATCAAATGTATTCCGGAGCCGAGAGCCGAGCTTTCAAAATATGCCCCCAAGATGTTAACAACTCAGATTAGCCCTGATAAAATAGGTGATGTTATCGGTAAACAGGGCAAGGTTATCCAGTCTATTCAGGAGCAGTGCGACTGCACTATCAATATCGAAGAAGACGGCCGTGTTTATGTTTCAGGTCTTGATATCGAAAAGGCTAAGCAGGCTATCTCGATTGTTGAGCTTATCGCTAACGACCCCGAGATCGGCAGCATCTACAGCGGTAAAGTGACCCGCCTTATGACCTTCGGCGCATTTGTAGAAATCGCCCCCGGCAAAGAAGGCCTCGTCCATATTTCAAAACTTGATGTCAAGCGTGTTGAAAAGGTAGAGGATGTTGTAAATGTGGGCGATCAGGTTATCGTTAAGGTTACCGAGATTGACGACCAAGGCAGAATCAACCTCTCCCGTAGAGATGCGCTTGTTGAGGTAAACGGTGCTGTTGTGGAGCCCGACGCAGACGATGTTCCCCAACCCCGCCCCGCAAGACGAGATGGCGGAAGAGAGCGCCGTGGTTTTAAAAAGCACGATTAATTTTGTTAACAGACAACCCCTACGGATAATCCGTAGGGGTTGTTGTATTAATAAAATAAAAATAAGGTTAAGATTTTTTATTATGATTTAAAAATTCTTCTATAATGTATTGCGGGCGTTCCTTGCTTTCAATATAGGTTTTACCCACATATTGACCTACAATTCCTACAGAGAGAAGCTGTACACCGCCTAAAAACCAAATAGAAATCATAAGAGATGACCAACCTGGTACAGTATGTCCCATAAAATAAGAAATCAGCGTATAAATAAATGCGATAACCGAGCATACTACGATAAAAGCGCCCAATGCAGTAACCATTTTAATCGGTTTTATGCTAAAGGAGGTTATTCCGTCTAATGCAAAGGAAAGCATCTTTTTAAAGGGATACTTGCTCTCTCCCGCCATGCGCAGCTTGCGTACATAATAAACACAATCCGTCTTATAGCCGATTTGCGGTACAATTCCCCGCAGATAAAGATTTCGCTCCTTATAATGGGAAAGTGCCTCCATAGCTCGTGCGCTCATAAGTCGAAAGTCTGCATGATTATACACAGACTTTACCCCCATAGCCGACATAAATTTATAAAACGCCTGGGCGGTGAAACGCTTAAAAAAGGAATCGGTCTTGCGTTCACTTCTTACACCATAAACAATGTCCGCTCCGGCGTAATACTTATCAATCATTTCTTCGATTACGCCCACATCATCCTGCAAATCAGCATCTATGCTAATAGAAATATCGCAAATATCCTTAACGGTATTAAGCCCCGCAAGCATAGCGTTCTGGTGACCTACATTACCCGCTAAATTAAGTCCGTAAACATAATCACTCTCTTTATGAGCCTCAGTTATAAGCTCCCATGTGCGGTCACGGCTGCCGTCATTCACAAAGAGTATACCGCTGTCCCTGCTTATTTTTTCCTTTTTAATTAAATTCTCAACTACCGAAATAAGCTCTTTTAAGCTTGTCGGTAAAACCTCTTCCTCATTAAAGCACGGAACTATAATCATTAGCCGTTTCATTACAAACACCCTAACATAAACTTTTAGACATTTAGATTTTAACACTTGTAAATATTATAGTCAATATTATTATTTTAAAAGAATCCCCGATAAGGATGCTGCCTTATCGGGGATTTAGGTTTAATCACCGAAAAATTCTTTGATTTTATCGGAAAAGCCTTTGCGCTTTTTATAGTTCTTTTCATCTATTGCCTTGTCAAATTCCTTAAGCTTTTCCTTTTGTGCTTTTGATAGCTCCTTAGGAACTTCCACAACTATTTTAACATATTCATCACCTTTGCCTGAATAATTAAGGCGCTGAATACCCTTCCCACGAAGCTTAAACTCGTCGCCCGGCTGTGTGCCCTCGTGAATTGTAAACTTCACCTTTCCGTCAAGCGTGGGAACAACGATTTCGTCCCCCAAAGCCGCCTGAGTAAAGGTAATCGGAATTTCACAGTAAACATCATAGCCTCTGCGCTCAAAAATCGGGTGGGGACGGACGTTTACATTTATTCTAAGGTTGCCCGCAGGGCCGCCGTTTACGCCTGCGTCCCCGCCACCCCTAAGATTTATAACCTGTCCATCGTCAATTCCGGCGGGAATATCCACACTCTGCTCGACGGTGTGGCGTATTCTCCCCTTGCCCGCACAGGTGTGACAGGGGTTATCTATGATTTTACCGCTGCCGTGGCAGTTGTTGCATACCTGCTGGGTCTGTATAACACCAAAAGGGGTGCGCTGAGCAGAAGCCACCTGACCCGTACCGTGGCAAACAGGGCAGGTTTTTGCGCTTGTGCCCTTTTGGGCACCGCTGCCGCCGCATTCCTTGCAGTTGTCAATTTTAGTAACCTTAACGGTCTTTTTACAGCCCTTAGCCGCTTCCTCAAAGGAAAGATTAACCGTAGCCGCAGTATCATTTCCCCTTCTAGGAGCATTAGGATTAGCTCTTTTGCCACCCCCGAAACCGCCGCCAAAAAAGGAGCTGAATATATCACCTAAATCACCGAAATCACCCGTAAATCCGCCGCCGTAGCCTCCGCCCGCACCAAAGTTGGGGTCAACCCCCGCATGGCCAAACTGGTCGTAGCGTGCACGCTTTTCCTTATTGGAAAGCACCTCGTAAGCCTCGTTTACCTCTTTAAAGTTTTTTTCGGCTTCCTTATCGCCCGGGTTTAAATCGGGATGATATTTTTTTGCCGCCTTACGGTATGCTTTTTTGAGGTCGTCGTCCGACACCGATTTGTCAACACCTAAAACCTCGTAATAATCTCTTTTATCCTCAGCCAAAGCAAATTTCTCCTACAAATATGTTTCAATATCAGCCTTAGGCGGAAGCCTTGCCCCCGCCCTGCTAAATTTAATAATTACTGTTTGTTGCTGTCATCAACATCGGTGTAGTCGGCTTCGTAAACATTCGGGTCGCTACCCTGCTGTGCTCCGCCTGCCTGAGCGTTTGGGTCGCCCTGAGGATTAGCCGCCTTATAAACCTTCTCGCTTACCGCAAAAAGCTCCTTCTGCAGCTCCTCCTGTTTAGCCTTAATTGCTTCGACATCCTCACCCTTTAAGGCTTCCTTAAGGGCCTCCTTGGCTGTATTAATCTTGGACTTCTCGTCTTCAGAAAGCTTATCGCCGAACTCGTTCACGGTTTTTTCGGTCTGGTAAATCATCTGATCGGCATTGTTGCGAACATCAACCGATTCACGGCGCTTTTTATCCTCGGCGGCATACTGCTCCGCCTCTTTAACCGCCTTATCTATATCCTCTTTGGACATATTGGTGTTTGAAGTAATGGTGATGTTGTTTTCCTTTCCTGTGCCTAAATCCTTAGCCGAAACATGGACGATGCCGTTAGCATCTATATCAAAGGTAACCTCAATCTGGGGGATTCCGCGGGGTGCAGGTGCAATTCCGTCAAGGTGGAATACGCCCAAGGTCTTGTTGTCCTTGGCGAACTCACGCTCACCCTGTAAAACATGAACCTCAACCGAGGTCTGACCGTCCGCCGCAGTAGAGAAAATCTGGCTCTTCTTAGCGGGGATAGTAGTATTGCGGTCAATAACCTTTGTGGAAACACCGCCCATAGTCTCAATACCGAGTGAAAGCGGGGTAACATCGAGAAGGAGAAGGCCCTTAACATCGCCGCCTAAAACGCCTGCCTGTAATGACGCACCGATAGCAACGCACTCGTCGGGGTTGATACCCTTAAAGGGCTCCTTGCCCATAAAGTTTTTAATTGCTTCCTGAACAGCAGGTATTCTGGAAGAGCCGCCTACCACAAGCACCTTGTTAATTTCGCTCTTATCAAGTCCTGAATCGGAAAGTGCTTGACGGACAGGTCCCATTGTAGCTTCAACGAGGTCTGCGGTAAGCTCGTTGAACTTAGCCCTTGTAATGGTGGTTTCAAAGTGCTTAGGGCCTGTTGAATCTGCGGTAATAAAGGGCAGGTTAATATCTGCAGTGGTCATACCCGAAAGGTCAATCTTAGCCTTTTCAGCCGCTTCCTTAACCCTCTGCATAGCCATCTTATCTCCTGAAAGGTCGATTCCCTGCTCTGCTTTAAAGGTGGTTACAATGTGATCCATTATGCGCTTATCGAAGTCGTCGCCGCCGAGCCTATTGTTACCGGCAGTAGCTAAAACCTCCTGTACACCGTCACCCATTTCAATGATAGATACATCGAAGGTGCCGCCGCCAAGGTCATATACCATAACCTTTTGGTCATCTTCCTTATCAATACTGTAAGCAAGCGCCGCAGCAGTAGGCTCGTTTATAATACGCTTAACCTCAAGACCCGCAATTTTACCTGCGTCCTTGGTTGCCTGACGCTGTGCATCGGTAAAGTAGGCAGGAACTGTGATAACCGCCTCGGAAACTGTCTGACCGAGGTAGGCCTCGGCGTCCGCCTTAAGTTTCTGAAGAATGATAGCCGAAATTTCCTGCGGGGTGTACTTTTTGCCGTCAATTTCAACCGTGTGGGCAGTACCCATTTCACGCTTGATAGAGCTTATTGTGCGATCGGGGTTGGTGATAGCCTGACGCTTGGCAACCTGACCTACCATTCTTTCCCCGGTCTTTGAAAAGGCAACTACAGAGGGAGTAGTTCTCGCACCCTCAGCGTTAGCGATAACTACAGGCTCGCCGCCTTCCATTACTGATACACAAGAGTTTGTTGTACCTAAGTCAATACCTATAATTTTTCCCATAATTAATTCCTCCAAAAATGATTGTTTTTTAAATTTAGTTAGCTACCTTGACCATTGCGTGACGGATTATCGTGTCGCCCGTCTTGTAGCCCTTTTGCAAAACCTCTGCTACAACATTTTCACCCAAATTATCGTCCTCAATATGCATTACCGCATCGTGAAGATTTGGGTCAAAGCTATCGCCCTGCTTTGCAATTTCCTCAATGCCTAATTTTTCAGAAAGTCCCTCAAGCTGTTTTACAATAAGCTCAATACCCTTAATATAATCAGGGCTTTCCCTATCTGCGCCTGCGGCTCTGTCTATATTGTCAAGTATCGGCAAAAGCTGTTTTATTATTCCCGCTCTTGCGTACTCCGCAACGCCTGACTTCTCCCGCTCGGTGCGCTTCTTGTAGTTGTCGAACTCCGCCGCTGTGCGAAGCAGAACATCGTTTTTCTGTTCCAATTCCGCCTTAAGCTTTTCAATTTCGGAATCCTTTTTGGACTTCTTTTCTTTTTTAGGTGTTGTTTCTTTAACCTTTTCCGAATCCACCTTAGTCTCCTCGGCTTCGTTCTCCATAACCTTGGTTTCCTCTGCCACTCGTCTCATTCCTCCATATCCTTCGCCGCCTCGGTCATAATGTCCGAAAGGCGTGCTGCTGTATATTCAACAACAGGTATTATCCTGTCATATGAAATCCTGTTAGGTCCTATCAGTCCTATAGCACCGCTGTATTTGTTGTTACAGCTGTATTTTGCGGCAACAATCGTGTATCCCCAAAGCTCGCAAAAGTCCGTTTCGCCGCCGAAAACAACACCCGTGTTGTCTTTTATGCCGTCTACAACCGATAATATCGGCTCCTTAAGACTTATCAGGTTAAGTATGCGGTGAGCCTTTGTTTCACTCCCACAAATATTGTAAAGTGCCGTTTCGCCCGAAAGGGTTACATCAGAGGTCTCAATCCCCTGCGCCATTTCAAAAAGCGCCGAAATAACGGGAACTAAATCAAGTGAGCCCGCGCCTGCTATTACGCTTTGCATATAAGCCCTTGTAAGCTCATTAATAGGCTTGCCGTTAAGCTTTTTTGTAACAATCTCGGAAAACTTTAAATCAAGCTCGGGAGTGTAAACACATCCCGTACGGAAAACCTGACTTCTCGTCCTGCCATCCGCGGTTAAAAGCCACAACAAAACTGAACTGCGGCTTAATCTTACCAGCTGCACCTGTTTTATTATTGGGCTTTGCTCCGTTCTAAAGCAGGTAAGTGCGGGAAGACCCGTAAGCCTTGATAAGAGCTCCCCCGCCGTCTCTGGTATCATTTCGGGGGCGGTATGAAGATTTTTAAGACCGCCGTCAATAAAGGCCTTGTCGCTCTCCGATATTTTATCGGGATTCATCAGCATATCCACATAAAGCTTAAATCCGCTACTAGTGGGTATTCTGCCCGCCGAGGTGTGCGGCTGGGTTAACAGTCCTAATTCGCAAAGCTCATTCATCTCATTGCGAAGGGTAGCAGATGACGGAGCATTTTTAAGAATTAAGGTCAACGCCTTTGAGCCAATCGGTTCTCCCGTTTTAATATACGCACTTGTAACTGCTGCCAAAACCGCCTGTTTTCTCGGTGACAGCTCCATCACTTCTCACCTCTTGAGCCTTACTTTTAAATTTTAGCACTCTGCACATCCGAGTGCTAACGATTATTATTATATGCAGAAAATTCCAAAAGTCAATACTTTTTTGAAATTTTCTTTGACTTTTCCTGACCTTTTTACAATTTATTAATATTTTGGACACAAAAACAGCGGGAGCAAGCTCCCGCTATAATGTATAATATCTACTTAAAAACTATCGTTTAGACAAAAATAAGGGACTGAGCCTTTGCCCAATCCCTTGTTTTTAAAATTAACACCTATCTGCGACTGCAGCAGTCATTTGCATTTTCTCTCGAATTTTCTCTTGCGGTTTCCCTTAAATTTCTCCCGTTATACACACTTTCACATTCCGTTGTTTTTTCTGACCCGAGTCAATAACAGTATATGTGAAAGCGGACGGGTTGTTACTTCATAAACTCGTACATTGCACGGTAGCACATATATACATCAAATTTAGCGGTGGTCTCAAAGGGTGCGTGCATAGAAAGCACCGAAACACCTAAGTCAACTACATCAACCCCCATATTCGCAATAAACATCGCAACGGTTCCGCCGCCGCCGATATCCACCTTGCCGAGCTCCCCCGTCTGCCAGATAATGCCCGCTTTATCAAGCATAGCACGAACCTCGGCAACATACTCAGCAGATGCGTCGGAAGAGCCCGATTTACCCCTGGAGCCTGTATATTTGGTGACAACAACACCGTAATTTAGGAAAGAGGCGTTTTTACGCTCCATAACATCCTGAAAAGTCGGGTCAATGCCCGCATTAACATCAGCCGAAAGGCACTTTGAATTTCTTAGGGCTTTGGTCACATCGCCGCCCTGCATTTTTGCAAAGTCGCCTATTACATAACGCAAAAAGTCGGATTCCAGCCCCGTATTTCCCGCCGAGCCTATCTCCTCCTTGTCTGCAAGAATTGCAAGGGCTGTTTTTTGGGGATTTTCAACCTCTAAAACGGCGGTAAGAGCGGGATAAGCACAAACCCTGTCGTCCTGACCGTAAGCGCCTATAAGGGAACGGTCAAAGCCGATGTCGCAGGACTTAGCCGCAGGAACAAGCTCCAATTCGGCAGAGAGGAAATCTTCTTCCGTAATACCATATTTCTCGTTTAAAAGCTTTAATATATTAAGCTTAACAAGCTCGCTTCCCTTATCATCCTTAAAGGGATGAGAGCCAACAAGCACATTTAATTCCTCACCCTTTATACCCTCGTTCAGGGTGCGTTTAACCTGTTCCGAAGCCAAATGGGGCAAAAGGTCGTTGATTACAAACTTTGGCTCGCTGTCCTTTTCGCCGATGGAAACTTCTTTAACAGTGCCGTCCTTTAAGGCAAAAACGCCGTGGAGAGCAAGCGGTACGGCAGTCCACTGATATTTCTTGATTCCGCCGTAATAATGGGTTTTAAAAAGCGCTAATTCAAGGTCTTCATAAAGGGGATTGGGCTTTAGGTCAAGGCGGGGTGAATCAATATGCGCCGCCGTAATGTTGACGCCACTTTCTACAGACTCTTTGCCGATAACCGCCAAAGCCAAGGTCTTACCCCGATTGTTGATATAAACCTTATCACCGGCATTATACTTCTTGCCGTAAACAAACTCGGTAAAGCCCTTATTTTCTGCCATAGCTATAGCGGTTTTCACCGCCTCACGCTCGGTTTTAGCCGAGTTCAAAAAGCTTTTATAACCTTCACAGTAATCGTCCGCCTTTTTTAACACTTCCTCGCTTGATACAAGTCTGCCGTTTTTGCGCTTGTAAAAAAGGCTTTCCTTTAATTCCTCTGATTTAGATTTTTCTGCCATCACAAATTACCTCCCGTAATTTCCTTTAATATATCGGAAAAGCGTTCTAAAAACGCAATCTCATCACCGTTATTATATAAAACATAATCAGCGTTTTTCTTGAAAAACGCATCATCCTTGCCTGCGTTTATGCGGGTCTCAGCCTCTTTTAGTGTTAGATTATCCCGTGAGATTATTCGCTTTAGCCTTATTTCTTTATCAGCTAAAACAGCAACGGTTTTGTTGCAAATTTTATTAATACCGCTCTCAAAAAGGGTGGGTGCATCAAGCAATGTATCCTGTCCTGCCGCCTGTTTTACTACTAAATCGGCAATATAGGGCAAAATTGTTTTATTAAGCCGTTCGGTGCTTTCTCTATCCTTAAAGGCTAAGGCGGCAAGCGCTTTTCGGTTCAAATTACCGTCAGCCAATAATATATCCTCACCAAAAACAGAACCAAGCGCCTTTAAGCACTCCGTTCCCTTCTCGGTTACCTCTCTTGCGGATTTATCGCAGTCGATAACCCGAAGCCCAAACTCCTTGGCTATTTTAGATGCACTGCTTTTCCCCGAGCCTGTCGGTCCCGTAAGTCCTATTACAATACTCATAGCTTAATCACCCTGAATGCCGCCGCACGGATAAGTCGGTTATAAACAGCCAGCCCCACTCCGCTTTTTGACGGTGCGTGAACAAATATAGATTCCACTCCTAAATCATCAGCCTTGCGCAAAACCGAAAAAACACTGTGTGCAAGGGTAGCTTCATCGACTGCCGTTCCATAGCAAAGCTTTGGCAGAGTAATTTTGCCTTCTTCATCGTCAAAGCAGACCGCTGCGGCATTTTCTTTTGAATTGACAAACTGTACAAACTGTTCGGAATTACCTTCCACAAGATATGTTTCGGTTTTAGGTGCGTAGTGCTTATATTTCATACCGGGGGAAAAAACCTTTTCGCCCTTTTTCGGCTCTGCAAGTACAGCGCCGTCAACAACAATATCCGGAAAAACCTCCCTTAGCTCTTCCGCTGTTACCGCCCCCGGTCTTAAAAGCCGCGGCGGGTTTGTAACAAGAGTAATAACGGTGGATTCCACCCCCACCTCACAGACGCCCGATATTACAACTGCATCAATTTTACCGTCAAGGTCATCTATAACATACTGTGCTTTAGTAGGGCTCGGTTTTCCCGAGGTGTTAGCAGATGGAGCCGCTAAAGGAACGCTGAGTTTTATTATCTCTCTTGCTGTTTCGTCCGAGGGCATTCTTACCGCAACCGTATCAAGCCCTGCCGAAACACTTGCGGGTATTTTTTCGGTGCGCTTTAGAATCATTGTAAACGGTCCCGGCCAAAACCTTTTCGCCGCTTTATATGCAGAATCGGGAATATCCTTTGCAATCGTATTTAAACTGTCAATATCCGCAATATGCACTATAAGGGGATTATCCTGCGGTCTGCCCTTGGCACTAAAAACCTTTTTGACGGCATTTTCGTCATAAGCAGATGCCGCAAGGCCATAAACTGTTTCGGTGGGAATTGCCACAATTCCGCCCTTTTTAAGAATTTTTGCCGCTTGTTCTATTCCCTCTTTATCGGCCTTCAGCCTTTTAGTCAGCATTAAATTACCCCTCGTTTTCAGCCTTCAACGCTTCTGTTCTGTAGTGTGTGGTAAGCGCGTCCACAACCTCGTCAAGGTCGCCGTTTAAAATCTGCTCTAATTTATAAAGGGTGAGTCCGATTCTGTGGTCGGTAACTCTTCCCTGCGGGTAGTTGTAGGTGCGTATTCTCTCACTTCTATCCCCTGTTCCCACCTGTGATTTACGGTCGGAAGCTATCGCCTCGTCATGCTCTCTCTGCGCCGCATCAAGCAGACGGGAACGAAGTATTTTAAGGGCTTTATCCTTATTTTTAAACTGGCTTCGTTCGTCCTGACACTCTACAACTGTACCTGTGGGAATATGTGTAACCCTTATTGCGGATGAGGTCTTATTAATGTGCTGACCGCCCGCACCCGAAGAACGGAAGGTATCAATTTTAAGGTCGGCAGGGTTTATTTGGAGCTCCACATCCTCTGCCTCGGGCAAAACCGCCACCGTTACGGTTGAGGTGTGAATACGGCCCTGTGTTTCGGTATCCGGCACACGCTGAACACGGTGCACACCGCTTTCGTACTTGAGTCGTGAGTATGCCCCCGCACCCTCTATCATAAATACAATTTCCTTGTATCCCCCAAGTTCTGTTTCATTGGCATTTATAACCTCAATGCTCCAACGCTTTGATTCGGAATACATAGTATACATTCTGTAAAGGGAGCCCGCAAAAAGAGCCGCCTCCTCGCCGCCTGCACCGCCTCGGATTTCCACAATAACATTTTTATCGTCATTCGGGTCTTTCGGGAGAAGCAAAATTTTAAGCTCCTCTGAACATCTTTCAATATCCGCCTTAGCAGTCTTAAGCTCCTCCTCGGCAAGCTCCTTAAAGTCCTTGTCGAGTCCGCTCTCGGAGAGTATTTCCAGTGCCTCTTTTTCAGAATTTTTTGCCGCCGTATACTCACGGTATTTTTCAACTAATGGAGTTAATTCCGCATGCTCCTTCATTAATTTTGTAAAAACCGCATTATCGACCGCCGTCTCGGGACGGGACAGCTCTACCGCAATCTGTTCATAACGGTTTACAACCGTTTCAAGCTTATCAAACATTATTCTTCTCCGTCTGCTTTAATAATTTTTTTAAGGCTTTTTTCCGCCTTGACTCTCGGCACCATTACCTCTCTGCCGCAACCGTCGCACTTTAAACGAAAGTCCATTCCTATCCTTGTAACCGTAAAGGTATTAGCCCCGCAGGGGTGCTTTTTTTTCATTAAAAGCCTGTCGCCAACCTTTATGTCCATACAAATACCTGCCTTTGCTCATATCAGTATTATTATATACCAAATACTTGGCAAAGGCAAGTATGTTAAGCAGAAATCTCTATTTCTTTAGACAGCGCAAAGGAATAAATAATTTTTTGCCCTACCTTCTTTTCAAAAATCTTCTCGCATGCGGCGGCGTATATTGACAACTGCTCGCCGTAAGCTAATGCAAGACTTTCGGGATCATCGGTGCGGTCGGTTTTAAAATCTACAACTATAATTTCGCCATTTTCCTCAAAGCAAAGGTCAACCGCTCCTTGAACGATTACCTTTTCATCAAGAAAATCATCCTTTAAATCGGGGTCTAAAGCCCATACGGGCAACTCGGTTAAAAACCGCATTTCCCTTTTAACAAGGGGCGACGCCTTTATCCTCGCAAAGAGCGGGCTGTCAAAAAATTCTCTAAGCTTTTTACGGCTTACCGCCTTTGCCTCCCGTTCGGAAATATACTGCCACTCGTAAAGACGCTCAATTTCAGCCTCAATATCGTCGGTTTTATCAAAGTCTATAAACTCGATAATCTTGTGTGTAGCCGTTCCCCGCTCGGTTGCGGTTATCCCGCCGTCACTCATAAAAGCAGGGCGGGCGGAAAAGGCGTATTTCTCACTTTCCGCCTTATTTGCAAGGGCAGAGACCGAGCATTTAGCCTCAATCTCAAAAAGCTTTTCATAAGGGTAGGTGTAGCTTATGTTTTCTCTTATTCTTTCTGATAATTCCTTGTCGACTGCGGGCGAAGCCATATTAATCTCGATTGATTTTTCTTCTTTGACCGACTCGGAAATACTTATGGCTATTCGGCTTTCGGTGATTTCACTTATAATATTGCTGTCCTCTCCCCTTATCTCCTTGCCGTCGGGATGAATAAGTGAGGTCTTAATAAGCCAATCGAAATAAGAAGTCATACCTCCAAACATATTGTCCGTTCTGCCCTCGGACAAAATAAGTTCGGAAAAACAGCTTTTAAGCTTGTCATCAAGATTACCTACAGCGGCGGTAAAGTGGAGCTTATCCTGTGCCCTTGTCATTGCAACATACAGAAGCCTTAATTCTTCTTCACGGGTATTCTTACGGATATCATCTAATATTACCTCTCTTGCAATAGTGGTGCGCTTTAGTTGTTCCGCCTCGTCAAAATACTTAAAGCCAATGCCGTAATCGGCTGAATAAAGGGCAGAATTTCTCGAATCATTATCGTTAAAGCCTTTCGCCGTTTCCGCTATTATACATACCGGGAACTGCAGTCCCTTTGATGCGTGGATACTCATAATCTTAACAGTGTCCCCGCTGGACAAAGCCGCCGCTGATTTCATTCCGTTTTCCGACTGCCTTAAAACAAAATTTACAAATCCGCCTATTCCCAACCTACCGTCCGCCGAGTACTGTTCCGCTAAGGAAATAAGCGTTAAAAGGTTGCCGTGTCGGCGTTCGCCGTCCTCCCTTGCCCATACGGTGTTAAGGTAGTCTGTATCCTCAAGCAGTCTTGAAATAAGCTTAGGCAAGGTAAAGGTTGCGGCAAGTATTCGGTATTTTTCAAGCCTTTTTAAAACAGCGCTGCAGCGGCTGTCCCCGTTTTCCGCCGAAAAGACAAGCGCAGAATACAAACTGCCCTCCCGCCTTTTTATGCGGATATTAGCCGCATCCTCGGCGGCAAAGCCGAAAATCGGCGACAAAAGCACCGATAACAGCTCCACATCGGAGTCAGGATTATCAATAATTTTAAGCAGAGATAAAAATACCGATATCTCTGAGGTCTCTGCGTATCCCTCTAATGTGTAGTTTACGGGTATTCCGTTTTTCCTTAACTCCTCGGCGAGAATTGCCGCCTTTGTTTTGGTGTTTCTAAGTAGTATTGCAAAATCGGAAAATTTTGCATTTCTAAGGGTCTCTTCGTCCTTTCTTATGCACTTGCCCGACTGCATAATGCGCCTTATATAATCGGCTATATGCGTAGCTTCTGTGCGGAGCGACTCCTCGGAATTTCCCGTATTTTTAACAATTTCAAAGCTTACGGGAATTTCCGGCGGGTCGGGATAGCAGGCGGCAGGAATAAGCTTTTCATTCTCGTTATAAACAATATCCCCCGTTTTTTCGGTCATCAGCCGCTCAAAGAAGTAGTTTATGTATTCGCAAATTTCCCTGCGGCTTCTGAAGTTGCAGCCTAAAATTATTTTTTTAGGGTCGCTTTCCGCCGCCTTTTCTACAGGGACTGCGGAGTTAATTTTGTTAAGGAAGTTAGAGGGCTTAGCACCCCTAAAGCCATAAATGCTCTGCTTGACATCGCCTACTGCAAAGAGCCTTTTTCCCCTGTTTGACAGCACAAAGAACAGCATATCCTGCAAATCATTTGTGTCCTGATATTCGTCAACCATAACCTCATCATAGCGGGAAAGCAATTCTTCCGCACCCTTAGCAGGTATAATACCCTCCGCTGTTTTTTCGCACAAAAGCCCTAAAGCCAAGTGCTCAATGTTATGAAAGGTAAAGGTGTTTTGCTCGAGGTATTTATTAAAAAGTCTCCTGTCAAGCTCATTTAAAATTTCTGTAAGCAGCAAAACCTTGCCGTAAATATAGGCATGTTGCTTTTTAATGCAGTCCCCGTCGTTAAAAAACAGCTTTTTAAGATTTTCGGCAAGCTTTAAAATATAGTCCCTTGCCGCCTTTGCCGCTCTGCCAAGCTCACCGTTTGCACGGGGAATAGCCGGCAAATTAAAGGCGGTCAGCACATCAAAAATACTGTCCCAATCCCCGCTTTTTGCCGCATCATAAAGCTTGGCCTCTTCCTCGGCGGCGGCAGCAAAGCAAAAAGCGTATGTATCATATGCCTTTTCGTTCTCAAAAAGAGCGTCAAGTACGGTGGCATTCACCCTCTGCATTTCCTCTGCGGTCTTCAAGGCCTTATTTACGGAATATTTATACCATTCATTTTGAGCGCCGAAGCAGTGCGGATTGTAGGCAGAGGAAAGGGAGTTAAACCACTCTGTTGGGAAGGCAAGCTGACGGCTGTAATCGTACATTTTAAGAATATAATCCGCAAAATTACCGTCGTCATATTCAGCACCCACCAAGTCGAGCAGTTCAAAAAAATCCTCCCCTCCCTTTTCGTAATACTCTCTGAGCAGTTCGGCAAGGACACCCTCGTTTACTGATTTAAGGGAGTTTTGCTCACTTATTTTAAAGTCGGGAGATACCCCTGCACGCTCAAAATTTTCCCTTACAAGGTCAATACAAAAGGAGTCAATAGTGCAGATTTTTGCCGAGGATAAAAGCTTCCTCTGCTTTAAAAGTCCTATATCGGAAGGATTAGCACGACATTCAGCGTCAAGCCGCTTTTCGATTCTTGTCCGCATTTCGGCGGCGGCGGCGTTGGTGAAGGTCACTATTAAGAGCCTATCGGCACTTAGCGGATTTTCCCTGTCGCTTAAAAGCTTCACAACCCGCTCAACCAGCACCGCCGTCTTACCCGACCCTGCGGCGGCGGAAACCAATACATTACCCTTAGTATCAATAGCCGCCTGTTGTTCGGGGGTAGGATTAAATGCCATCTGTCTTCACCTGCCTTATTTGATTAATAACTTCCTCATTTTTAAAATTCGGCACCTTGTCACAGGGCGCATTTTCTCTGCCGCAAACCGCCGAGTAATCGCAGTATTTGCAGGCGGGGGTTTCCCTGCCGTCAAGGGGACTTACGGCAATATCACCGCTTAAAATCCCATTGCCTGTGCGCTTCATCAGGGTCTCAATATAATCAAAGATCTCGCTGAAATCCTCTTTGCTGACAAAAGAGGTGCACCTTTTATCCAATGCGCCGCTTTTTGTAATTGAATATTTTGGCACAAACTCGCCCTGCATATCTCTGTCCATAGCCGCAACAATATCCTTTTCCGAGCGGACAAGCCCGTTCATTGCCATACCGTTGTCACTAAGGTCCCGCTTTGAGGGCATATATAATATTCCCGCCGCCTTTTCATCATCCTTTACCCCCGCTCTGACTACAGCGTAAAGGTAGATTAGCATTTGCAGGTTAAGACCGAAAAGAATATCAGGCAGTTTAAAGTTCTTGGTACCCGTTTTATAGTCGATAACCCTTATGTAACCGCCGAATTCATCAACCCTATCGATACTGCCGACTATATTAATATAACCGTTGTCAAAAGGAATTTTAAGCTCGGGAATATCCCCGCCGTTACCGATTTTAAGCTCGCAGGCGACAGGTTCAAACCCGCTTTGCTGAAATTCACGGGAAAGCTGAAGTGCTACCGCTTTAAGCGAACGGGAGATACGGGAAACCAAAAACTTAGACCGTTCATTTTCAAGTATGCGGTAGCCCGAAATACCGTCAAGGTATTCGTCAATGTATTTATCCACAAGGGAATTAATCTCACTTTCCGACAAATCAGCTACACCCTTTTTATAAGAGCCAACTATTCTTTCAAGCACATAATGTACAATGGTTCCTCGCTGTAAAACATCGAACTCGGCGGGTTTTAGCTTCTTTGCCGTTAGCCCGTACTTGCAAAAATAGGAAAAGCGGCATTTGTGGAAGGTATCAAAGCGGGAAGCCGACATTGTAATATTTTTACCGAAAAGCTTTTCGGCAGTAGCCGCCGATATTTTTTTCGGTGCCCCCGACAGCATTTTAGAAAGATATTCTATCCTTTCTTCTTCTCTGCTTCCTTTAAGGGCATCTTTCAAGGTTTCGCTGTCTGCAGTCAGTCTTCTGCGGCAGTACTGCGAATAGGCACTCTCATAGGTTTCGGGGAGATTTTCACCGTTCAAATTCTCCTGCGGTTCTAATACGGTTTTAGCACCTAAATTTTCGGCAATTTCAGCCACAAATGCGGATGGCTCCGCCTCCTCTCCCGAAAGCGAGTGAGCAGCATAGGAAATATATAGCCTGTCCGACGGACAGCAAAGGTTACAGTAAACCAAATAATTCTCGTCCACAACAGAGGAAATTTGATTGTCGGGAATTTCAATGCCAAGCTCAATAAGATTTTTGCGCTCGGTGACTCCTAATATTCCGGAATTAGAAAGTCCCATAGGGAAGACCCCCTGATTAGCGCCTAAAATAAAGGCAACCTTAGGCCTTGAGGGACGAATTCTGTCCGCCGCACCGAAGGTGACCTCATCGAGCATACGGGGAATCACACCAACGCTATCAAGAGATACCGAAAGAGACAGGGCCTCGCAAAATTCCTGCCTTTTAATTTCACGGTCACCGAAGCAAACCGCCATACTGTCAAGCAGCTTCATATAGCGGTCATAGCTTTGCTTTAAAACATCGCACCTGAACTGGGCGCCCTCGCTTTCAAAGAGCCCTGAAAGTACCGATAACTTTTCGGCGGCATTACAGTCTTCAAGCAATTCAACAACAGCACGGGACATATCTGCGGCAGTACCCCTGAATTTTTCCTTAAAGGCGTAAAGGGGCGCTGCGGCCTTTTGTCTTAAGCCATTGATTTTTTCAAGCTCTGCTTTATTGTCTTTTTTATCCTCGTCTTCGGAAACGAAGCCACGGGGGTCCATTGTCCAGTCAGTTTGCCACTTAGAGCCGTCAATATTCCAAAGGTAAACATAATTTTCAAGTGCTGAAATTTCCTCCCTTGAAAGTGTGCCAAGCCCGGTTTTGTGAAAGCGCAAAATACTCTCACTTGCAGGCTTTAGGACAAATTCTAAAGCGGCACTAACCGCCGCCGCGGCAGGAAAAGCAGAAAGAGGCTCTCGTTTGTCTCCGAAAACGGGCACACCGTAAAGTTTACAGGCGGAATAAACGCTTTCCTCGTATTTCTCGGCATCTCTCGCAATTATTACAAAATCACGGTAGCGATAACCGTTTTGGCGCACAAGTCTTCTTATTGTCCTTGCGGCAAACATCGCCTCGTCTGATACGGAAGCGGAGGCGCAAAGAGTAATATCCCCGCATCGTTCGGTTTTTTCAAAATCGCCGCCCGCCAAAAGCCGCTCAAGTGCCGCCATATCCTTTGAGTTATAGTGGCTTTTTTCAAGCACTAAGGGCTTGTCCTCTGATACAGAAAAGCGTGCGGCGGATTTTCTTATCCTCTCTGCGGCAGCTCTTATATTCATAAAAACATTGTAATCACCCGAAAGCTCAGGGTCATTTGTAAGGCTTACAATAACATCGTCAGCCTGAGCCAAAATTCGGTCTATAATCTTAAACTGCTGACCCGTAAAGCCCTTAAAGGAATCAAAAATAACGGTTTTATTATAGAAAAATCGGCAGTTTTCAAGCTGTCTAAACAGCTTTGTGAGACTGTCAGCAGGGTCGATAAACTGCTCCCCTGTAAGCGTATCGTAGGTCTCGTATATCACCGCAATATCGTGAAGCTTAAGAGCAAGGGAGGGGCTTTCCGTTTCTTTTGCCGCTTTTTTCAGATCCTCAGCCGTAACAGTGTTTATCTTAAACTCGCCGATTGTATCAAGCATAGTTTTTGCAAAATAAACCGAATGGCAGTATCTGCGCCAGATTTTAAGCCCGTCCGCTGCCGCTAAGAGCGCACGGTTCATAAAAATAATCTTGTCGGCTTCAGTAAGGGTAACCCCTGCGATACCGCCGACCTCTCTGCCTACCTCGTCGCACAGCCTTGAAAAGCTCATAACCGAAACATTTAGCGCCGCCTTGTCGCCCAGCGTTTTAAGCACCGCTCGCTCGCTTTCAAAGGAAAACTGCTCAGGCACAATCAAAACAGCGTTTTTGCCGCTCTCCACTAATTTTTTTACAGTATTAAGCACCTTGTAGGTTTTGCCCGAAGAGGGCCGCCCGAAAATAAATTTAAGCATAAAAACCACCGTTAATATATTATATAAAAGCGGCGGGACTTGCCCACCGCCCTAAATTAATATAACATTTTCTATTAACATTTTCAAGGAATATCAAATAAAAATAATCGGCAAAATAAGATAACCGCACACAGCGGGTATACCGAAGACGGCAGAGCCCCCTACCGTCCACCAGTTTACGGGGATATGGGCTCCCGTAAACTTTGCGGTTAAATCTATTATTGTTATTACTGCAATACCTAAAAAGGCATTAAAAAGCAAGGTTTTAAAAAGCTTATTTGTTTTTACTGCAAAGATTAAAATTGCCAATGCTCCAATAGCAAGAACTGCAATCCCGCCGTATTTTAAAATTTCCATAATTTTCACCCCATAGAATAATATGAGGGAAATGACAAATTAATGCAAAAAGCTCCCTTGCTTATAAAGGGAGCTTTAAGCGTAACCTTATAGTGGACGATGCCCACATCGTCCCGCAAGGAAAGCTTTATTTAGAAGAAATATACTCGTCAATCGCTTTGGCGGCGGTTTTGCCCGCACCCATTGCAAGAATAACGGTAGCAGCGCCTGTCACGGCGTCTCCGCCTGCATAAACTCCCGCCTTGGTGGTGGCGCCCGTCTCCTCGTTTACGATTATACCGCCCCGCTTATTAACCTCAAGCCCTGCAGTGGTGGATTTAATAAGGGGATTAGGCGAAGTACCGATAGACATAATAACGCAGTCAGCTTCAATTTCATACTCGCTTCCCTCAACAGCGACAGGTCTCGCACGGCCTGACTCGTCAGGCTCCGAAAGCTCCATCTGCTGACAGCAAAC
>CAJGCQ010000005.1 GCA_904501875.1 Clostridiaceae bacterium
AGTTGAGGACCTTTCGGAATAATTTATGCAAACGGGCAGATGCAAATTGGCATCTGCCCTAAAGTTTGTTTTTACATAACCGCACTCAATATCAACATTTTTTCAACCTTTTTATAAATATCCTCTGCCAAGTAGGCGGGGAGCGGGTTTTCCCCGAGACCTAATTCAACCGTAAAACCGGGGCGGTTAAATTCCGTAATAAACCAGTCCTTAAAGCCGCCTCCAACTGCAATTCCTACTGGCGTATCAAGAGCGTACCCCGAGGCGGTTGCCATTATTTCTGCCATTTTTTTAGCACGCAGGGGAGTGGAGTCGCCGTAACACCAGTAGATAACCTCGCCCTGTGAATGAAGTGCAACGGAGTGACGGATTTTTGTTTTTCTGCAAAGCTCGGTTAAGGCTAAAGTTTCGGGCTCGCTTTCGGGACGGTAGCCGCCAAATCGGGTAGGACCCGGCGAGTAAATTCCTGCCTTTATCTCCTTTTCGTGCAGTTCGTCCCACCCTGCATTGAAATTATGGTTAATATCTACTCCTCGAAGATTTGCGTTCCAATGCTTTAAATCACCCTTGCAAAGCTTTTTAATTGTTGCCGCAAGCTCACCGCACCCCGTTTCGCCCCTCAGAGAAATTTCACAGCCGTCGGGATTAACGCAGGGAACAAAAATAATCCCTCTGCCGTTCAAAGCCCTCCGTGCCGAAATGCCGCCTATGTAGCTATCGGTTTTAATTGCCTCGCAAAGCTTTTCTATAAACATCAATAGCACCACGGCGGTGATGCTTTCGCTCCCGTGGAAAGCGGCGGTAATAAGGCTGTATTCCTCCGCCGAGCCGATTTTAAGCGAGGTAATGTCTCTGCCCGCACAGCTTCTGCCTATAACTCCCCGTTTTAAAAAGTAATATTCATCGCAAAGTTTATCCATAAGCTTTTTTCGTCCGAAATAATCGTATTCCAAGGCGTTTACTATATTTTGCATATTGTTCACTCCCAAATTTTCAACCTATAAATAATTATATTTACGGAAGGTGTATTTAATGAATTTAGAAGAGAAACAAATTTCAGCCGAGCATATGTATAAGGGTAAAATTATCAGCCTTCGGCGAGATACGGCACTTCTTCCTAACGGGAACACCGCTACTCGTGAGGTTGTTGAGCATAATGGTGGAGTATGCGTTGCGGCGCTTACCGACAATGACGAGGTGCTGTTTGTAAGGCAGTTCCGCTATCCTTATATGGAGATTATCCCCGAAATTCCCGCCGGCAAGCGTGACAAGGCGGACGAAGACCCGCTTAAATGCGGAATAAGGGAGTTGAAAGAGGAAACGGGAGCTACTGCCGAAAAATTCATTCCTCTCGGCAAGCTTTATCCCTCGCCCGGATATTGCGGTGAAATCATCTGGATGTATGCCGCAACTGGGCTTTCCTACGGCGAGCAAAATCCTGATGACGATGAATTTTTAACCGTAGAAAAAATACCGCTTAACAAAGCGGTAGAAATGATTTTATTGGGCGAAATTACCGACGCTAAAACACAGGCGGCGGTACTCAAGCTTAAAGTCTTAAAGGATCAGGGTAAGCTTTAAAATTAATAAATATAAAATATCGCCGGCAGGGAAGTGACCCTGCCGGCATACTTTATACTGTTAATTAGAAAAGACCGGTAATTTTGCCGTTTTCGTCAATATCGATACGCTCTGCAGCGGGGGCTTTGGGAAGTCCCGGCATAGTCATAATATCGCCTGTAAGGACTACTATAAAGCCTGCACCTGCCGAGATTTTAACATTTTTAACCGCAACTGTAAAATCCTCAGGGGCGCCAAGTAGAGCAGGATTATCCGAAAAACTGTACTGGGTTTTGGCAATACATACGGGAAGCTTTGAAAAACCAAGCTCGGTTAGTCTTTCAATCTGTTTTTTAGCGGCAGGGAGAACAGATATACCGTTTCCGCCGTAAACCTTCCTGACTACAGCCTCAATCTTATCCTCAATAGAGCCTTCAAGGGAATAACTGTAGGTGAAATCGCCCTTTTCTTCCTCGCAAAGGCGTACAACCTCTTGCGCTAATTCCTCGCCGCCCTTGCCACCGTCTGCCCAGACGGTTGAGAGGACAACATTAACTCCAAGCTCCTTGCACTTATCGATAATGAAGTTGATTTCATTATCTGTGTCAGTGGGGAAGCGGTTTATCGCAACTACGCAGGGGAGCTTATATACATTTTTAATGTTGGAAACATGGCGCAAAAGATTGGGAATACCCTGTTCGAGGGCAGTAAGATTTTCGGTGTCAAGGCTCTTTTTATCAAGTCCGCCGTGCATTTTAAGTGCTCGTACAGTCGCAACCACAACCACAGCAGAGGGGGTAAGACCCGCCGCACGGCATTTAATATCGAGGAACTTTTCTGCGCCTAAATCAGCACCGAAGCCCGCCTCAGTTATAGCGTAATCGGCGGTTTTCATAGCCATTTTTGTGGCGGTAACCGAGTTACAGCCATGGGCTATGTTAGCAAAGGGTCCGCCGTGTACGAAAGCGGGAGTACCTTCTAAGGTTTGTACAAGGTTGGGCTTTATAGTGTCCTTCAAAAGTGCAGCCATTGCGCCCGCAGCCTTAAGCTCGCCTGCCGTAACCGGCTTATCGTCATAGGTGTAGCCCACAATTATGCGGGAAAGTCTTTCTTTAAGGTCGGAAATGGAATTAGAGAGACACAACACTGCCATAATTTCGCTTGCAACGGTTATATCAAAGCCGTCCTCACGGGGAACGCCGTTTACCTTACCGCCCAGACCGTCAATAACAAATCTAAGCTGTCTGTCATTCATATCTACACAGCGTTTCCAGGTGATTTTGCGGGGGTCAATGCCAAGCGTGTTGCCCTGCTGAATATGGTTATCAAGCATAGCCGCAAGAAGATTGTTAGCCGCTCCTATAGCGTGAAAATCGCCTGTAAAATGCAGGTTAATATCCTCCATTGGTACTACTTGAGCATATCCGCCCCCTGCTGCACCGCCCTTAATTCCGAAAACGGGACCTAAAGACGGCTCACGCAAAGCCACCGCAACACTTTTGCCGATGCGCTTCATACCGTCCGCAAGGCCGATTGTTGTGGTGGTTTTGCCCTCTCCTGCGGGGGTGGGGGTGATGGCAGTCACAAGTACAAGCTTGCCGTTATCTCTTTTGCTCTCTTTTAAGAGAGAAAGGTCAAGCTTTGCCTTGTACCTGCCGTACTGCTCAATGTATTTTTCGTCGATTCCTGCATTTTCGGCAATCTCGGTTATCGGTTTCATCTTGCACTCCTGTGCTATTTCAATATCAGTTAAATAAGCCATTTTAGGTCTCCTTACTTAAAGTATTTTACTGCAGAAGTGAACATCTTTATATCATAGTTGCCGGGAACATTTCTGTATAGGTCGGCGGCATAGCGCTCGGAATGACCCATTTTACCGAAGACTCTGCCATCAGGAGAGGTAATGCCCTCAATAGCATACATAGAGTCATTGGGGTTGAAGTGAACATCACTTGTGGCATTGCCGTTTAAATCCACATATTGGGTAGCAATCTGTCCGTTTTGGGCTAACTGCTTAATTAATTCCTCGTCTGCTATAAATCTTCCCTCGCCGTGGGAAATCGGGACACTGTAAATCTCGCCCACATTGGTCTCAGATAGCCAAGGCGACTTGTTTGAAGCTATCCTTGTACGAACTATCTTCGATTGGTGGCGTGATATGGTGTTAAATGTGAGCGTGGGGCAATGCTCGTCGGTATCGATAATCTTGCCGTAGGGAACAAGACCGAGCTTTATTAAGGCTTGGAATCCGTTGCATATACCGCACATAAGACCGTCTCTTTCCTCAAGAAGTCTTGTAACCTCTTCCTTAACAGCGGCGTTTCTGAAGAATGCAGTTATAAACTTACCGCTTCCGTCAGGCTCGTCACCGCCCGAGAATCCGCCGGGGATAAATACCATTTGAGATGACTTGAGCTTTTCTGCGAAGTTGTCAACACTCCTTGCAACTGCCGACGGGGTAAGGTTATTAATAACGAAAATCTCAGGCTCGGCGCCCGCATCACGCATAACCTTTGCGCTGTCATACTCGCAGTTAGTGCCGGGAAATACAGGGATAAGTACATGCGGTTTGGCTGTTTTAACCGCAGGTGCAACACGCTTTTCGGCTGTGAAAGCGAAGTTGGTCATAGGAGACTTACTGTCTTTAATATTACAGCGGTAGACACCTTCAAGCTTGTTTTCATAGATGTTAAATAATGTATCAAGCTCAATCTCCTCCGATTTAAGGGTAAAGGTAAGTTTACCGTCATCCGTTACATTACCTATATCAATCGCATCGTCTACATCCTCGGTAACCTCAAGAATAAAGCTTCCGTAGCAATAGCTGAAAATAGCACTTTCGCACATACTTGGGTGGAACTTAAAGCCTAACCCGTTACCAAAGCACATCTTCATAACAGCCTCGGCTATACCGCCTAAGGTCGGGGTATAGGCGGAAAGCACCTTGCCTTCACGCATAAGCTCTGTTACACGGTTGAATATTCTGATTTGTGACTTGGTGTTGGGCAGGTTGGTATTATCATCGTAAATGGGTGCAAGCAATACTACTTTGCTGCCCGCTTTTTTAAATTCGGGAGAAATGATATTCTTTGCTTTCGATGTTGTAACCGCAAAGGAAACAAGGGTAGGGGGAACATCAAGCTGTTCAAAGCTTCCGCTCATTGAGTCCTTACCGCCTATTGAGCCTATGCCGTACTCGGTTTGCGCTTTGAATGCACCGAGAAGCGCCGCAAGAGGCTTGCCCCAACGCTTACTGTCCTTGCCTAAGCGCTCGAAGTATTCTTGGAAGGTAAGGTATACATCCTTAAATTCTGCACCTGTTGCAATAAGCTTGCAGACAGATTCTACAACCGCTAAATATGCGCCGTGATAGGGGCTTTTTTCGGTTATAAAGGGGTTGTACCCCCAACTCATTAAGGAGCAATCGTCGGTGTGCTTCTTTTCCACGGAAATTTTTTGCACCATTGCCTGAATGGGGGTGAGTTGGTTTTTACCGCCAAAGGGCATAAGAACCGTTCCCGCACCAATGGTAGAGTCAAACTGCTCGGAAAGTCCCCGCTTTGAGCAGATATTAAGGTCACCTGCTAATGCCTTATAATTTTCGGTAAAGCCTCCTGCAACAGGTATGTTATAGTCCAGCGGCTTTTCAACAGTGGCGGTGATGTGCTTTTCGGCACCGTTGGAATTTAAAAATTCACGGCTTATGTTAACAATTTCTTTGCCGTTCCAACGCATTACAAGGCGAGGCTCTGCGGTTACCACCGCTACGGGAGTAGCCTCGAGGTTTTCTTCGTTAGCAAGGGCTATAAATGCTTGGGTATTTTCTTTCTCGACAACAACCGCCATTCTTTCCTGTGATTCGCTTATAGCAAGCTCGGTGCCGTCAAGTCCGTCATACTTTTTCGGTACAGCGTTAAGATCAATGTTAAGTCCGTCTGCAAGCTCGCCCACCGCAACCGAAACACCGCCGGCGCCAAAGTCGTTACAGCGCTTAATCATACGGGTGGCTGTGGGGTTTCTAAACAGCCTTTGGAGCTTTCTTTCCTCGGGTGCGTTACCCTTTTGTACCTCTGCACCGCAGGTTTCAAGAGATTCCATAGTGTGGGACTTTGAAGAGCCTGTCGCACCGCCGCAGCCGTCACGGCCTGTTCTGCCGCCCAAGAGTATTACAACATCACCCTCTTCGGGACACTCACGCCTTACATTCTCTGCAGGAGCGGCGGCGATTACCGCACCAATTTCCATACGCTTTGCGGCGTAGCCATCGTGATAAATTTCGTCCACAATTCCCGTGGCAAGACCTATCTGATTGCCGTACGAGGAATACCCGTCTGCTGCAGTGGTCACAAGCTTTCTTTGGGGAAGCTTACCCGGGATAGTTTCGCTTACCTTTTTAAGGGGATTAGCTGCACCCGTTACACGCATTGCGCCGTAAACATATGACCTGCCCGAGAGGGGGTCTCTGATAGCGCCGCCTATACATGTAGCCGCACCGCCGAATGGCTCAATCTCGGTGGGGTGGTTGTGGGTCTCGTTCTTAAAAAGCAATAGCCAGTCTTCAGCCTTACCGTCAACATCAACCTTGATTTTAACGGTGCAGGCGTTGATTTCCTCGGATTCATCGAGCTTGTCAAGCTTGCCCTGCTTTTTAAGGTATTTAACCGCAACGGTTGCTAAATCCATAAGGCAAACGGGCTTTGTTCTGCCTAATTCCTTGCGGACATTAAGGTAATCCTCGTATGCGCTTTGGATTAGCTCGTCCTCAAAAACCGCACCGTCAAGTTGGGTCAAAAAGGTGGTGTGACGGCAATGGTCCGACCAGTAGGTATCAATCATTCGAATTTCGGTCATTGTCGGGTCACGGTGTTCTGATTTAAAGTAATCCTGACAAAATGCGATATCATCTGTATCCATCGCAAGGCTGTACTGCTTTACGAAATTTTCAAGTCCCGTGCGGTCAAGGTTTATAAAGCCGTCAAGGGTGGCAACCGTTTCGGGAATATCATAATCTGTCTTTAAGGTTTGGGGAATATCAAGTGTTGCCTCCCGTGCCTCAACGGGGTTTATAACATGCTTTTTGATTGCATTAAGCTCGTCTTCGGTAATATTCCCGTAAAGCATATATACCTTGGCGGTGCGGATAACGGGGCGGTCGCCTTTTGAGATAAGCTGAATACACTGTGCCGCAGAGTCTGCACGCTGGTCGAACTGACCGGGGAGATATTCAACAGCAAAAACTACCGCACCGTCATTTTGAAGCTCATAATATGTAATATCAAGCTGCGGCTCGGAAAATACGGTTTTCACCGCATAATTAAATAAATCCTCGGTTGTGTTTTCGGCATCATAACGGTTGATTACACGAACATCCTCGACAGAGCTTATCTGTAAAAGCCCGTTGATATCCGAAAGGAGCGCCCTTGCTTCATTTGCAAGCTCCTTTTTCTTTTCGGTAAATACACGGTATACCATTAATTTCTCTCCTTTGCTTTAAGGGCTTTAGCGCCTATATCCTTGCGGTAGAAAGCGTTTTGAAAATCCACCTTACCGACCTTTTCGTAGGCTTTATTAATAGCGTTTTCAAGGGTGTCGGCAGTAGCGGTAACACCTAATACCCGTCCGCCTGCGGTTAAAAGACTGCCGTTCTCAAACTTTGCGCCCGCTACATAAACGCTGTCCTTTACAGAAGCGTCAATTTTAAGCTCAAAGCCGCTTTCATATTTTTCGGGGTAGCCTTTTGATGCCATAACAACGCAAGCCGCATTTTCATTTTTAAATTTGACTTCGGTTTTATCGAGAGTTCCGTCAGTTATAGCACGCATAATTGTAAACAAATCGCTATCAAGAAGCGGCAAAACCACCTGTGTTTCGGGGTCGCCGAAACGGCAGTTGTACTCTATAACCTTAGGTCCTTTTTCAGTTAACATCAGTCCAAAGTAAAGACAGCCCTTAAAGGTGCGCCCCTCGGCGTTCATAGCATTAACCGTGGGGATAAAGATTTTTTCCATACACTCGTGAGCTATCTCATCGGTATAATAGGGGTTTGGAGCGATAGTGCCCATACCGCCCGTATTAAGTCCGTTATCGCCGTCAAGGGCACGCTTGTGGTCCATCGAGGAGACCATAGGCACAAGAGTTTTGCCGTCGGTAAAGGACAGGACAGAAACCTCGGGGCCTGTTAAAAATTCCTCAATTACGATTTTAGCGCCGCTCTCGCCGAATTTCTTTTCCTCCATTATAGAGCGCACAGCTTCTTTAGCCTCATTGCGGGTATTTGCGATAATAACGCCTTTACCGAGGGCTAAGCCGTCCGCCTTAACAACGGTGGGAATAGGGGCAGTTTCAAGGTAGGAAAGGGCGGCTTCGGCATTATCGAAAACCTCGTATTCGGCTGTGGGAATGCCGTATTTTTTCATAAGATTTTTTGAAAATACCTTACTGCCCTCTATTATAGCCGCCTTTTTATCAGGACCGAAGCAGGGGATACCTGCCGCTGTAAGAGCGTCAACTGCGCCTAAAACAAGAGGGTCATCAGGGGCCACAATGGCGTAATCGATACCGTTTTGCAGGGCGAACTCAACCTGTTTTTGGATATCCTTTGCGCCGATATTAATACATTCTGCATCTTCTGCCATTCCGCCGTTGCCGGGCAGGGCGTAAAGCTTTGTGATTTCATCGTTTTTCTTTAGCTTTTTAATTATGGCGTGTTCTCGTCCGCCGCCGCCTATTACCATTACTTTCATAGCATTACCTCTAAAGCTTATCTGTAAATTGGGAAGTGGGAGCAAAGCTCCTGTACCTCGTCGGAAATTCTATCCTTATTATTATCAAAATCGGTTATCGCTGTGGTTATCCACTTGGCGATTTTTGCCATTTCTGGCTCCTTAAAGCCTCGGGTGGTGACAGCGGGAGTACCGATTCTAAGACCGCTTGTGATAAAGGGACTCTGGGGGTCGCAGGGTATAGTGTTCTTGTTGGCGGTAATGTGTACCTCGTCAAGCCTGTGCTCAAGCTCCTTGCCCGTAATGCTGTTCTTTATAAGCTTTAAGAGCATTAAGTGATTGTCTGTACCGCCTGAAACGATGTCGAGACCCTCAGCCTTTAATCCCTCGCAAAGGGCGGCGGCATTCTTAACTACCTGAGTTTGATACTCCTTAAATTCAGGTGTTAAAGCCTCTCCCAAGGCTACTGCCTTAGCGGCAATTATGTGCATAAGAGGGCCACCCTGGGTGCCGGGGAAAACCGCTTTGTCAATCTGCTTAGCGTATTCCTCACGGCAGAGAATTAATCCCCCTCTCGGACCTCTTAAGGTCTTATGGGTTGTTGTGGTTACAACGTCTGCATAGGGTACGGGAGAGGGATGAAGCCCTGCAGCAACAAGACCCGCAATATGTGCCATATCAACCATAAGGTAAGCACCGACCTCATCGGCAATCTCACGGCAACGCTTAAAGTCGATTACCCTTGAATATGCGCTCGCACCCGCAATAATCATTTTTGGTTTGCACTCAAGTGCAATCTCACGCATTTTATCGTAATCAATCATTTCGGTTTCGGGGCTTACACCGTAGGGAACGATGTTGAAATATTTACCCGAAATATTGACAGGCGAGCCGTGGGAAAGGTGACCGCCCTCGCTTAAATTCATACCCATTACGGTGTCACCCGGCTGCAGGAGAGCGAAGAAAACCGCAAGGTTTGCGTTAGCACCGCTATGGGGCTGAACATTTGCGTGCTCCGCTCCGAAGAGCTCTTTAGCACGCTCACGGGCAATGTTTTCTACGATATCAACATACTGGCAACCGCCGTAGTAACGCTTAGAGGGATATCCTTCGGCGTATTTATTTGTAAGCACGCCTCCTGCGGCTAAAAGCACTGCCTTTGAAACAATGTTTTCCGAGGCGATAAGCTCGATATTGTGCTGTTGGCGCTCAAGCTCTAAATTGCATGCATTGGCTACCTGCGGGTCAAAATTTTTAAGTTCGTCAAAAAAATTCATATTGACAACTCCTTTGTTACATTAGTGGTGGAAAAGTCTCATTCCCGTGAATGCCATAGCAATTCCGTATTTATTACAGGAGTCGATAACTATATCGTCACGGATTGAGCCGCCCGGCTGAGCAATATAGGAAACACCGCTTTTGTGAGCACGCTCTATGTTATCGTCAAAGGGGAAGAAGGCATCGGAGCCCAAAGAAACGCCTGAAATGCTCGAAAGATAAGCCTTTATCTCCTCATCGGTGAGGGGTTCGGGCTGGTTTTTAAAGTACTTCTGCCAAATACCGTCAGCGCAGACATCTTCTTCATTACGGTTGATGTATCCGTCAATAATATTATCACGGTCTGGTCTTTTAATATCGTCCTTAAAGGGGAGATTTAACACCTTGTCATACTGGCGCATAAACCAAGTATCCGCCTTAGAGCCTGCAAGGCGGGTGCAATGAACCCTTGATTGTTGACCCGCACCTACGCCGATTGCCTGACCGTCAAAAGCAAAACATACCGAGTTAGACTGGGTGTATTTAAGGGTGATAAGGGAGATTATAAGGTCACGCTTTGCGCTGTCGGGAATATTTTTGTTCTCGGTTACAAGGTTTGTAAGTAAGGATTCATCAATCTTAAAATTGTTTCGTCCCTGTTCAAAGGTGATACCGTAAACCTGCTTGTGTTCAACAGGTGCCGGCACATAATCAGGGTCGATTTCAACTATGTTGTAGTTACCGTTACGCTTGGATTTTAAGATTTCAAGTGCCTCAGGTTCGTAACCTGGGGCGATAACTCCGTCGGAGACCTCACGCTTTATTAAAAGGGCAGTAGCGGTATCACAAACATCAGATAAAGCTACCCAGTCACCGAAGGAACACATACGGTCAGTACCCCGTGCTCTTGCATATGCACAGGCGAGGGGAGATTCGTCAAGATTTTCTATATCATCAACAAAGCAAGCCTTTTTGAGCCTTTTGGGTAACGGAATACCCACCGCAGCACTTGTGGGGCTTACATGCTTAAAGGATGTAACCGCAGGAAGACCCAAAGCTTCTTTGAGCTCTTTTACCAGCTGCCAAGAGTTAAAGGCGTCAAGAAAATTTATGTAACCGGGCTTGCCGTTCAAAATCTTAATTGGAAGCTCACTTCCGTCCGCCATAAAGATTTTGGCGGGCTTTTGGTTGGGGTTACAGCCGTATTTAAGTTCAAATTCTTTCATTTCTTTTCCTCCGCTATACATTAAGTACTGCTTTTACAGGCTCGGTGTAGTGTTTGCTGAGTATCGGGTTTATAACCGTTTCCACGAATTCTTCAGTTTGTGATGCGCTCCTGCCGATATATTTTGATGGGTCTAATTCCTTTAATATTTCTTCCTTTGTAAGGGGGATTCGCTCGTCTTCAGCTATGCGGTCGATAAGGTTGTTTGGCTCGCCTCTGAGCTTTACACCCGCCGCCGCCTCATGTGAGTAAACACGGATAATTTCGTGCAGCTCCTGACGGTCGCCGCCCCGCTTTACCGACTCCATCATAATATTTTCCGTAGCCATAAATGGGAGCTTTTCCATAACACGCTTATTTATAACATTTTTATAAACCACAAGACCGGAGGTTACATTTATATAAATATTGAGTATTGAATCAACAGCCAAAAATGCTTCAGCAACCGATATACGCTTATTTGCGCTGTCATCAAGTGTGCGCTCAAACCATTGTGTGCCTGCAGTCATAGCAGGGTTTACCGAATCAGCAATAACATAGCGCGCAAGGGATGAAATGCGTTCACAGCGCATAGGATTGCGCTTATAGGGCATTGCAGAAGAACCGATTTGATTCTTTTCAAAGGGCTCTTCCATTTCCTCAAAGGACTGTAAAAGGCGCATATCGTTGGAGAATTTGTAAGCACTCTGTGCAAAGCCCGAAAGAACGGAAAGGAAGTAGGAATCAACCTTTCTTGAATAGGTCTGACCCGAAACGGGAACGCAGGCATCAAAGCCCATTTCCTTTGCGATAAGTTCCTCGACCTTTTTAACCTTTTCTTCGTCTTCGCCGAACAGCTCCATAAAGCTTGCCTGTGTGCCGGTTGTACCCTTAGAGCCTAAAAGCTTAAGACGGGAGAGCTGATAATCAAGGTTGTCAATATCCTGCGATAATTCATACATCCAAAGCGTGGCACGCTTGCCGACAGTTGTAAGCTGAGCGGGCTGTAAATGGGTGTAGGCAAGGCAGGGGAGAGACTTATATGTAAGGGCGAACTCTGAAAGATTTTTAAGCACCTGCGCCGCCTTTTTTTGAATTATATTTGAGGCCTCTCTTATAATAATAACATCGGTATTATCGCCTACATAACAGCTTGTAGCGCCCAAATGAATGATAGGCTCTGCCTTGGGGCACTGCTTACCGAAGGCATAAACATGGGACATAACATCGTGCCTAACCAGCTTCTCACGCTCCTCGGCAACCTCATAGTTAATATTGTCCTTGTGAGCCTCCATTTCGGCAATCTGCTCGTCGGTAATGTCAAGCCCTAACTGCTTTTCCGCTTTAGCAAGGGCAATCCAAAGCCGTCTCCAGGTGCGGAACTTAAAGTTTTCCGAGAAAACCTGTTGCATTTCTTTAGAAGCATAGCGTGTGGAAAAGGGGGAAATGTAATTATCCTTATTATCGGGCATTTAAAAAACTCCTTACTTGTTTTTGTTTATGAGTCTTTGCTCAAATTTACCGGTTTTAAGGTCGGTATAGCGTACATAAAGGGAAATTTTATTATCCCCATTCAGGTTGTTCCAAATTGTTTCAGTGAACTTGTCAATGCTATTGGGAATTTCAACACGCTCAGGTTCACCCTGGAAGGTGGGAATAGGGTTACCGTCGCAAACATAGGTGTGGATAAAATGACCTAAGCCCGCTTTAGAGGGATAAGAGAATGTATATCGGCAACAGTCGGAGCCTTCAGCATCAATGCTCTTTAAAATGCTCATTTCATAGGTGAAGGCACTGTCCTTATAGTTTAAAATACCGCTTATACGGGGAGTCAAATTGGGGGCATCAGGCTCAAACTCACGGGTTTCAAGGGATTCCTTAAAGGATTTACCCTCGCTCATTAAATTATAAATTGTATCGGTCTGGTCCCCGTTTGTTACAATAAGGCTGTCTCCTAACCTTCTTACCGCATTATATATTATAAGAGAGGGGTCTTCTACCTTTGAAACATCGAACGGCTCGGTTTTAATTTCACCGCCGTTTTCGGTGAAAATTCTGTTGCGACTGTTTTCGCTTCTGCCCATAATAAAGTAAGCCGCCGCTGCTTTTGTACCGTCCTCGGTTGTACCTATAACAATTCCTCTGCCGACATAAGAGTTGTCCTTAATAAGCTCGCCGATGTTGGTAATCTTGTAAATATCCACATCAATTCTCCTTTAAAATATCGTTGCATACTTTCTCTGCCGAAAGGGGAAGTATCTCCCATTCCGCATTTTCCATTACTTTTTTCTGTAATACCTCGGGTGTGTCGCCGTTCTCAATACAAACGGCTTTTTGCATTATAATTTCGCCGCCATCGGGTATTTCGTTTACAAAATGTACCGTAGCGCCCGTAACCTTTACGCCGTATTTAAGCGCCGCCTCGTGAACATGCAGCCCGTAAAAGCCCTTGCCGCAAAAGGACGGAATTAGTGAGGGGTGAACATTAATAATGCGTTTGGGATATTTTGAGGTAAATTTCTCGCTTAAAATGCACATAAAGCCCGCTAAAATAATAAGCTCAATACCGTTTTCCGTCAACAGAGAAATAAGCTGTTGTTCAAATTCTTCCTGAGAAATACCTTTTTTAACACAAACTGCGGTTTTAATATGGGCATTTTGTGCACGGGTTAAGGCATAGGCGTTTTCGTTGTTAGAAACAACAAGCTTAATTTCGCCTGATTTTATAACACCTGATTTTTCGGCGTCAATAAGCGCCTGCAAATTTGTGCCGCCGCCCGATACCAAGACGGCTATATTTACCTTTCTGCTCATATTATTGTAACCTTTGTGTCTGACTTAACGATTTTGCCGATAATATAAGCGTCCTCACCGTTTGCTTTGAGTATTTCAAGAGCCTTTTCAGCATCCTCTTTTGCTACAACAAGGCTCATACCTACACCCATATTAAAGGTGTTAAACATATCACGCTCGGGGATATTGCCTGTCTTTGCGAGTAGGTCAAAAATCGGAAGTACCTTAACTGAAGACTTAACAATCTCTGCGCCGTAGCCCTCGGGAATACTTCTCGGAATATTCTCATAAAAGCCGCCGCCCGTTATATGGGAAATAGCTCGCACCTTAACCGCATTTAAAAGGGCTAAAATAGGTTTAACATAAATCCTTGTTGGAGTTAAAAGTACTTCGCCTAAGGGCTTTCCACCTAATTCCTCATAGGTGGCGGTAAGGTCGCAGTTTTCCACATCAAAAACCTTGCGAACCAAGGAAAAACCGTTTGAGTGAATACCGCTTGAGGGGAGTGCAATAACTACATCTTCCTCTTTCATAGTAGTGTTATCAATAATCTTTTTCTTGTCAACAATACCGACTGCGAATCCTGCAAGGTCATAATCGTCTGTAGGCATCATTCCAGGGTGCTCTGCGGTTTCACCCCCGATTAAAGCCGCCCCTGACTGCACACAGCCTTCGGCAACACCGCCGACTATTTCAGCGATTTTTTCGGGAATATTTTTGCCGCAGGCGATATAATCAAGGAAGAAAAGGGGCTTTGCGCCGCAGCATATAATATCGTTTACGCACATAGCAACTGCATCGATACCGATAGTGTCGTGCTTATCAAGAAGAATAGCAAGCTTAACCTTGGTTCCGCAACCGTCGGTTCCGCTGACGAGCACAGGCTCTTCCATTCCTTTAACAGGCAAACCAAAGCAACCGCCGAAACCGCCTACATCGTCGAGACAACCCTCATTCTTCGTTCTTGCGATATGCTTTTTCATAAGCTCTACCGCTTTGTAGCCTGCGGTAATATCAACGCCTGCGTCTGCGTAGGATTTTGACTGTGAATTATTCATTTCTTACTCCTTGCTTTCCGAAATTTTGGTTTCAAATCTGTTTTTCATAGGTCCTTTAGGAATTTCTGTGGGGTAATTTCCGTCAAAGCAGGCGGTGCAGTAGCCGTCGCCGTTTATGCCCTTAGCAATCTGCTTAACGCTTTCAATGCTCAAATAACCCAGGGAATCGACACCGATAATCTTCGCAATTTCCTCAACCGAGTGCTTGCAGGCTATAAGGTTTTCCCTTGAATCAACATCCGTGCCGTAGTAGCAGGGATTCATAAAGGGGGGAGCGGAAACCCGCATATGAATTTCCTTTGCTCCCGCATCACGCAAAAGCTTTACTATACGGGCACTGGTGGTGCCTCTTACAATAGAGTCATCAATCATAACAATACGCTTGCCCTTAGCAATTTCGGAAATCGGGTTAAGCTTAATTTTAACCTTGTCCTCACGGCTTTTCTGACCTGGAGCAATAAAGGTTCTTCCAATGTATTTATTCTTAATAAAGCCCAATTCGTAGGGAATACCCGACTGCTTTGAATAGCCTATTGCAGCATCAATTCCCGAATCGGGAACACCGATTACAATATCAGCCTGAACTGGATGTTCAAGGGCTAAAAGGGCACCTGCACGAAGGCGGGCTGAATGTACGGAGCAGCCGTCAATTACCGAGTCAGGACGGGCAAAATAAATGTACTCAAACACGCAAAGAGAGCAGGGAACCTTATCACAATGGTCGGTTATGCTTCTAACACCGTTCTTTTCAAAAACGACTATTTCACCGGGTTTTACATCGCGGATAAACTCCGCACCCACTGCGTCAAGGGCACAGCTTTCGGAAGCTACAATGTACCTGCCGTCAGGTGTTTTGCCGTAGCAAAGGGGTCTAAAGCCGTTTTCGTCCCTTGCGGCGATAAGCTTTGAGGGGGACATTATAACAAGGGAATATGCACCCTTTATTCTGTTCATCGCCTGATTTACCGCCTGTTCTATTGAGGGGGCGGTAAGGCGCTCCTTTGTGATTATGTAGGAGATAACCTCAATATCGCTTGTGGTGTGGAATATAGAGCCTTGTAATTCAAGCTCTTTTCTAAGCTCTCCCGAATTTATAAGACTGCCGTTATGAGCGAGTGCCATTTTGCCTTTAATGTGGTTTACCACAATCGGTTGGGCGTTGCTACGGTCATTAGAGCCAGCTGTGCCGTAACGGCAATGGCCTACCGAGATATTGCCCTCGCCTAAGCGGTCAATTATTTTGGGAGTGAAAACATCGTTCACAAGACCTGTGTCCTTGTAATGGGTAAAAACACCGTCATCGTTCACCACAATTCCGCAGGATTCCTGACCACGGTGTTGGAGTGCGAAAAGACCGTAATAGGTGGTGCGTGCTACATCGGCGGTTTCGGGCGAAAAAACACCAAAAACACCGCATTCTTCTCTTAAATTACTCATTTTTACCTCCCGAAATTATTCGCCGAATACTCTTTTCATCATTTCGTTGTAAGCGTCCTCAACTCCGCCCATATCACGGCGGAAACGGTCCTTATCAAGCTTTTCGTTAGTATCTGCGTCCCAGAAACGGCAGGTATCGGGGGAGATTTCGTCTGCCAAAACAATAGTGCCGTCTGAAAGTCTGCCAAACTCAAGCTTGAAGTCAACAAGCTTTACATTAAGCGAGAGGAAGTATTCCTTTAAAATTTCATTTACCTTAAACGCCATAACTTTAATGGTGTCGATTTCTTCCTTGGTTGCAAGCTTTAAGGCGAGGGCGTGATATTCATTGATGAGCGGGTCATGCAAATCGTCGTTTTTATAGGAGAACTCGATTGTGGGTTCGTCAAAAACAATGCCCTCTTCAACGCCGTAGCGCTTTGCAAAGGAGCCTGCTGAAATGTTTCGGATAATTACCTCAAGGGGTACAATGCTTACCTTTTTAACCACGGTTTCACGGTCGTTTAATTCTTCAACATAGTGGGTGGGAACTCCCTGCTTTTCAAGTAAACGGCACAGGAAGTTTGACATTCTGTTGTTTATTACACCCTTGCCTGTGATAGTGCCTTTTTTAAGACCATCAAGGGCGGTTGCGTCGTCCTTGTAGGAGACGATTACATATTCGGGATTTTCGGTAACAAATACCTTTTTTGCCTTGCCCTCATAAAGCTGTGTTGTTTTTTCCATTTTAAATTCCTCCGTTTTAGTTATTGAACTGTGCTTCGACAGCTTTGTTTTTACTCAGCACCTTTTCGTAATCTGCCTTGCGCTTATTATCAAGCTTTTCGGCAAGCTCGGAATCGGTGACAGCTAATATTTCTATACACAGTAAAGCGGCATTAACAGCACCGTCGATAGCAACCGTGGCGACAGGTATGCCCGAGGGCATCTGCACGGTTGAAAGAAGGGCGTCAATACCGCCTAAGCCTGCCGATTTAATAGGTATTCCTATAACGGGAAGGGTAGTGTTAGCGGCAATAGCTCCCGCAAGGTGAGCCGCCATTCCCGCTGCGGCAATGATAGCACCAAAGCCGTTTTTGCGGGCTTTTATACTAAAATCCTTTGCCTCCTCAGGGGTGCGGTGCGCCGAAAACACATGCACTTCAAAGGGTACTCCGAAGCTTTTAAGCGTGTCCGCCGCTTTAGATACAACGGGCAGGTCGCTATCGCTTCCCATAATGATTGCAATTTTTTTCATAATTCTCCTCCAAATCAGAAAAGGGCAACTTACCCGGAAAAGATAAGTTTGCCCAGACGGTCGGCTGACACGTTCTTTGATTCATGTGGTGCTCCACTTATCCGTCAGTCACAAAGAACTATATATTGTATGGTTAGATTATACCACACCGCTTTATATTTTGTCAATCGCAGAAAAGGAAATTTTCGTTAAAAATTCCTTTCAATATTGCATAGGGAATATGTGTAAATTGTATAAAGCAGAGACGGTCGATAACTGCCCCCTCGAATTACGGATATTCAAATACAAAATATCATTATTTAGGAAAAGCCCCGAATCGCTGTGATTCGGGGCTTTTGAAATAAGATTATGAAAGTAGGGCGCGGTCGTTTGCAAATTCGGAGCCGCTTAATTTTGAGAAGGCCTCAAGTAAATATTCAACCGTCAGTTTTTTCTTTTCTTCGCCCGAAACATCGAGGATTATCTGACCGTTGTTCATCATTATAAGTCGGTTTCCGTGGGCAATCGCATCCTTCATATTGTGGGTTACCATCATTGCGGTGAGGTGTCCCTCTTCAATAAATTTATCCGAAAGGGCTAACACCTTAGCGGCGGTTTTAGGGTCAAGCGCCGCTGTGTGCTCATCAAGCAGTAAAAGCTTCGGCTTTTTCATAACCGCCATTAGAAGGGTTAACGCCTGTCTTTGACCGCCCGAAAGCAGGCCTACTTTAGCGGAAAGGCGGTCTTCAAGACCTAAATCAAGCTCTTTTAGCATCTCTTTAAACTGCTCTCGTTCAGCCTTGCTTATTGCCCATTTAAGACCTCTTGCCTGACCACGGCGGCTTGCAAGTGCCATATTTTCCTCAATCCACATATCTGCGGCAGTCCCCATCATAGGGTCTTGGAAAACTCTGCCCAAATATTTCGCACGCTTGTGCTCGGGAAGGCGGGTGACATCTGTGCCGTCAATTACAATCGAGCCGCTGTCAACGGGGTAAACGCCTGCAACCATATTAAGCATTGTGGATTTACCTGCGCCGTTTCCGCCGATAACGGTTACAAAGTCACCGTTGTTAAGGGTGAGGTTAAGACCGTTAAGCGCACGCTTTTCGTTAATAGTGCCGGGGTTAAAGGTTTTGTATACATTTTTAATTTCAAGCATTGGTGTCACCTCCCGTAACGGGCTTTACTCTGTTTTCGGCTATTTTGGTCTTCCAATAGGGAATACCGAGGAAGAAGGCAACCACAAGCGCCGAAAGTAATTTAAGGTCGTTAGCGGGTAGACCCAGCCAGAGTACAAAGGTAATTACAATATAATAGATTATTCCGCCGAATACAGCCGCTAAAAGCTTTAGCGCAAAGTTTCCAAAGAGCTTGCCAAAGGCAACCTCGCCGATGATGATTGCCGCAAGACCGATTACTATAGCTCCACGGCCCATATTTACATCTGCAAAACCCTGATACTGGGCGAGCATTCCGCCGGACAAGGCTACAACGCCGTTTGAAAGCACAAAGCCGATAATCTTATTTGTCGAGGTGTTGATTCCGTTAGCCCTCGCCATAGCCTGATTACAGCCTGTGGCACGGAGCGAATGACCAAGCTCTGTGCCGAAGAACCAATAAAGAATAATAATGATTGCGGCGATAAAAATTGCAAGCACAATAAGTGATTTATTGACATTTCTAAGAGAAATCAACAGATTATATTTATCAACCGAAAGCGGTTGGTTTGCCTTACCGCCGAAGATTCTGAGATTTATAGAATAAAGTGCAATTTGGGTCAGTATTCCCGCAAGAATGGCAGGTATGCCGAATTTTGTATGGAATATTCCTGTTATTAGTCCCGCAAGACAGCCGGCGAGCAAGGCCAAGATCAGGGAAAGAAAAATATTCATTCCGCCTGCAGTACAGACCACAAGCACAGCGCCGCCCGTTCCGAAGGAGCCGTCAACGGTAAGATCGGCAAGGTCGAGTATTTTGTAGGTTATGTAAAGTCCTACTGCCATAATTCCCCAAACTGTGCCCTGAGCGATTGCGCCGGGTAGGGAGCTTATAAATGATAGCATATTTTTTAGTTTCCTTTCGGTCGAAAATAAAAAAGTATTCTCTTAAAAACGGAATAAGGGCTGTTCAGTAAAATTCAAGGCCCCCTGCCTAAAGGAGGCTGTCAGCGGAGCTGACCGGGGGATATTAGGCTTGTAATAATCCTAACGAATCCCTCCGTTTAGGCAAGGAGGCACGAAATGTGTAAATACCTTTAATGTAACATACCCTGTTAATTTGTTATGTAATTACTCTGCGTCCTCGACAATAGCAACATAATCATCGGTAACGGTTATGCCGAGGGCCTTAGAGCGGGAAGCCATATACTGCTTTGTAAGCTCGTCTGCGTATTCGATCTCCATTTCAGCCGGATTTGCGCCGTTTACAAGAATCTCATAAGCCATTTCGCCCGCCTTTTTACCGATGCTATAGTAGTCGATGGAAAGGGTGGCTATTCCGCAGCCCTTGCATATTCCTGCTTCGCCCGCTACAACCGGAATCTTAGCCGGTTCTGCGATGTTGTTTACTATTCCTGTGTTGGAAGCCATTGTGTTATCGGTCGGAATGTAGATAACATCGACCTCGGCACAGGCGGAGGTAACAACAGAAGCCAAATCGTTTGAATCTGCGCTGGTATATTCCTTAGCCTCTATGCCTAAGTCTTTAAGAGCCTTTGTAACCTCGGTCGCTTGATACTTGGAGTTGGCCTCGCCCGAATTGTAGAGGATACCAACCTTCTTAGCCTCGGGGAAGAGTTCCTTAATCATTTCCGCCTGTTCCTTTAGGGGAGCCAAGTCAGAAGAACCTGTGATATTCTTGCCGGTCTTGCCTGCCCAATTGCTGATTTCAAGCGCAGTAGCATAATCGGTAACAGATGTAGCAACAATCGGAATGTCTGCTGTAGCTGCCGCCGCCGCCTGTAAAGCGGGGGTAGCGTTAGCCATAATAAGGTCAACCCTGTTTGAAACAAACTGGTTGGCGATAGTAGCGCAGGTTGCCGAATCGTTAGCGGCGTTCTGCTCGTCGAACTCAACATCGTCGCCTAATTTTTCTTTAAGTGCGTCTTTAAAGCCTTTAGTAGCGGCGTCAAGCGCATCGTGCTGAACTAATTGGCAAATGCCGACTGTGTACTTTGCCGATTTTTTACCGCATCCCGAAAGGGAAACGCAGGTTGTCGCCGCAAGGGCAAGCACCATAGCGGCGGATAAGATTTTTTTCATTTTCATAAATCTGTCTCTCCTTAGACTTAATGTGATAACAGTATATCACTTTAAAGCGTTGAAGTCAAGAATTTTTGAAAAAAACATATAATGAAAATCTAAAATCTCTTTTATGTAAAAAAAATAATAAAAAATATGGTAATTTATTTAAATATAAGTTATAATGTTTATAAATGCAACCGATAGTTGCGGCGGTGTATTTGTGGCTGGGGCTTTTTTATTCGCTCTGGCATTCGTGGTGGATTATTTTTTCACAATACCTCTTTACTATTGCATAACCGAGATATATAATAAAAGCAAAGAAAACTAAACGGAGTAAAAAAATGCGAATTGTAATTAAAATCGGAACATCGACTTTAGCTCATAAATCGGGGCTTCTTAATATAAGAAGGGTAGAGGAGCTTTGCAAGGTTATGAGCGACCTTAAAAATGCGGGCAACCAGGTGATTCTCGTTTCCTCGGGTGCTATCGGAATGGGGGCAGGAAAGCTTTCCCTTTCTGAAAAGCCGTCGGATATCCCTACAAAACAGGCGGCGGCGGCGGTGGGCCAATGCGAGCTTATGTATACATATGATAAGCTCTTTTCTGAGTACAACCACACCGTAGCGCAGATTTTAATTACGGGCGAGGATATAGAGCATAAGGAGCGCAAGGTGAATTTTGAAAACACTATGTGCAGACTTTTGTCACTCGGTGCTATTCCGATTATCAATGAGAATGACTCTATTGCAACCGACGAGATTGTAATAGGAGATAATGATACCTTGGGCGCTATTGTCGCAACGGCGATAAACGCCGATTTGTTGATACTTCTTTCCGATATTGACGGACTTTTCACCGCCGATCCCCGAACCGATGAAAATGCGGTTTTACTTGAGACGGTAGAGGAAATCACCCCCGAAATTGAGAGTATGACAGGCGGAGCGGGAAGCAAGTTCGGCACGGGCGGAATGGCGACTAAAATTAAGGCGGCTAAAATTGCAACCGAGGCGGGGATTGATATGATAATCGCCAACGGCAAAGACCCGCATATACTTTACGATATTGTCGAGGGCAAAACTGTCGGCACAAGATTTGTTGCAAGGAAGGATTGAAAAAATGACCGAAACCTCTGTTATCTTAGAAAGGGCGAAGACCGCTTCATTAGAAGCGCCCCTTAGTAGTGAAAAGAAAAACGCAGTCCTTTTAAATATGGCAGATGCACTTATTCACCACACGGAAGATATACTTGCTGCGAACGAAATCGACCTTGTTAACGCCAAGGGCAAAATAAGCGATATTATGCTTGATAGATTACTCCTCGATGAGAGAAGAATTGAGGCTATGGCGGAGGGAATAAGAGAGGTTGCAAAGCTTCGGGACCCCGTAGGCCGTGTTATTTCCGAAACCTCCCGTGAAAACGGGCTTATAATTCAAAAGGTGTCCGTACCTCTCGGAGTGGTTGCAATTATTTATGAGAGCCGACCCAATGTTACCTCTGATGCGGCGGCACTCTGCTTTAAAAGCGGAAATGTGTGCGTTTTGAGAAGCGGAAAAGAGGCGTTTTCGAGTGCTTTTGCCGTGGTTTCAGCCCTTAAATGTGGGCTTAAGAAATCGGGGGTAAGCGAGGATTATGTTAACCTCGTAGAGGACACCACAAGAGACAGCGCAAATACACTTATGACATCGAACGGCTATGTTGATTTACTGATTCCCAGAGGAGGTAAGGGGCTTATTTCTGCCTGTGTTCAAAATGCCACCGTGCCTGTGATTGAGACGGGAACAGGTATTTGCCATATTTATGTCGACAAGGCGGCAGATTTAGAAAAGGCGCTTAACATTGTGGATAACGCCAAAACAAGCCGACCTTCTGTCTGCAATGCGGCGGAGGTTTGCCTTGTAAACCGTGATGTTGCGGATAAATTTCTGCCTATGCTTTCAGAAAGATTTAAAAACCGCACCGAAATTCGAGGTGACAAAGAGGTTTGCAGTATTATAAACGCTACCCCCGCAACTGACGGCGATTTTGACACCGAGTTTTTGGATTACATAATGGCTGTAAAGGTGGTAGCCGATGTAAAAGAGGCTGTCAATCATATTTCTAAGCACTCTACGCATCATAGTGAGAGCGTTATAACCGAGGACAGTAGTGCGGCGGAATATTTCACATCACGGGTGGACTCGGCGGCAGTTTATGTAAACTGCTCGACCCGATTTACCGACGGCGGTGAGTTCGGGCTCGGCTGTGAAATGGGTATTTCCACCCAAAAGCTCCACGCAAGAGGGCCTATGGGTCTTAACGAGCTTAACACATATAAATATATTATTCACGGAAACGGACAGATAAGGTAGGTAAGGGTTATGGCAGAAGTAAAATTCGGGTTTATCGGTACAGGCAATATGGGTGCGGCTTTGGCACGGGCACTAAGGACTGGGGTTCCCGGTCATGAGGTGGTGCTCTCAAACAAAACAGCTCTTAAAGCGCAGACCTTGGCGGCGGAGCTTAACTGCCGAGCGGCGGATAATAATACAGTAGCGAGAGAAGCTAAGTACATATTTCTCGGTGTAAAGCCGCAAATGATGAAAACTATGCTTGACGGCATAGCCGATACCTTAGCCGCCCGCAATGATCGCTTTGTGCTTGTAACAATGGCGGCGGGACTGAAAATGGAAACTATAAATGAGATGCTGGGTGCAGAATATCCCATTATCAGGATAATGCCGAACACGCCTGTCGCTATCGGCGAGGGGGTTGTGCCTTACGCTGTTTCCGAGGATGTTTTTATGGACGAAATCACCGAGTTTTCTAACTGCATGCGAAATGTGGGCGTTTTGGACAGGCTTGATGAAGGCCTTATAGACGCCGCAAGTGCCCTTTCGGGCTGCGGTCCGGCATTCGTTTATATGTTTGCTAACGCATTAGCGGACGGGGCAGTTGAATGTGGACTTTCTCGGGAAAAGGCGGTTCGTTATGCGGCGCAGACCCTTATAGGCTCTGCAAGGCTTATTTTGGACACAGGAAAGCACCCCGAACAGCTAAAGGACGAGGTTTGCAGTCCCGGCGGCACTACAATAGCGGGGGTACACGCCCTCGAAAACGCAGGCTTTGGAGGAGCTGTGATGGACGCTGTTAAGGCCGCATTTGATAAAACAAAAGGTATTAAATAAATTTGTGCACCAAATAGTCAAAAAATGCTCCCTTAGAGGGAGCATTTTTTATTGTAAAATAAAGCTTATTTTGTACCGAAAATTCGGTCGCCTGCATCGCCAAGCCCCGGGACAATATAGCAATGCTCATTTAAATGGTCGTCAAGTCCTGCACAGTAAACAGGAACATCGGGGTGGGCAGTTGTGAAGGCCTCAATTCCCTCGGGGGCGGCTATAATGCACATAAACTTAATGCGCTTAGGATTAAACTCCTTAATTCTTGAAACTGCATCAATAGCGCTTCCGCCTGTTGCTAACATCGGGTCAAGTACAAATACATCACGCTCGTTAAGGTCGGAAGGAAGCTTACAATAGTAGTCAACAGGCTTGTGGGTTTCGGGGTCACGGTACATTCCAATGTGACCCACTCTGGCCGCAGGGATAAGGCTTAAAACACCGTCTACCATACCAAGCCCCGCACGGAGAATCGGAACAAAAGCCATTTTTCTGCCTGCCAAAACCTTTGTTTTGGCGGTTGTAATGGGGGTTTTTGTTTCAATCTCGGTAAGGGGGAGGTCACGGGTTGACTCATAGCACATAAGCATCGCAATTTCGCTTATAAGCTCCCTAAACTGCTTCGAGCCGGTCTTTTCATCCCTAAGAATGGAAAGCTTGTGTTGAATGAGCGGATGGTCCATAATAAATACATTGTCTTTCATATTAAAATTCCTCCGTAGAATTATTTTTACTATGAATTTTCAATTTCGGTAATCATATCGAGGCGTTTTTGATGCCGTCCGCCCTCGAACTCGGTATCAACAAAGAGGTCAGCAAGCTCTAAAGCGGTGCCTACGCCGATAACCCTGCCGCCTAAGCAAAGGATATTTGAGTTGTTGTGCAGCCTTGTATATTTTGCGGAAAAATGGTCGCTTACTGCGGCGGCCCGTATGCCTTTTACCTTGTTTGCCGCTAAGGACATACCTATTCCCGTGCCACATATAAGTATACCGAGGGTGTTTTCGCCTGCGGATACGCTGTTAGCTACCCTAAGTGCAATTTCGGGGTAATCAACCGATTTATTTTCGTAAATTCCGAAATCGCTGACATCAAAGCCCCGTTCCTTTAAATGTGAGGCGATAGCGTTTTTGTGTTCAAATCCGCCGTGGTCACAGCCTATTGCAATTTTCA
>CAJGCQ010000006.1 GCA_904501875.1 Clostridiaceae bacterium
ATATTCCTATTGACAAAATATTGTGGTCGAGATATAATAAGCATACAATATATATGTTTATTTTATAAAATCTTTGCATATTATACAATTTGGATAAAAAATTGTCGAAATGCAAGGATTTTTTGGTCGACTGTGTGGCTATTTCAGTTAAATTTGACTGATTTGCCTATTTTTACAATCATAAGCAATCTGAAAACAATAGTGATTGTTTTTCGGTAAATAGATATTTACTGCTTTTCAAAACCTTGACAAGCACTTATGATTTTATTTGTGTTGGAATTTGCATTTATTGCAAATTGTATGTGTAAAACAAATACTGAAACACTTTGTGTTTCACCAACAATAAATATAATGATTGTGGTTAGTTGAAACACTTAAAAGGAGAAAATAATGGAACACAAAAATTGGGAAGGCTTTAAAGGTGGCCTTTGGCAGAAAAAAATCGACGTTCGTGACTTTATTCAAAATAATTATAAGGAATATACCGGAGATAGTGATTTTCTATCTTCTGCTACAAAGCGCACTAATGAAGTTATGGAGAAGGTACAAACTCTTTTCAAAGAGGAACGCGCAAAGGGCGGTGTTTTAGATATCGATACTGAAACCGTAACCTCCCTTACAACCTATAAGCCCGGATATGTCGATAAAGAAAAAGATATTATTGTCGGTCTTCAGACCGATGCTCCCCTAAAGCGTGGCGTAAACCCCTTTGGCGGCATAAGAATGGCACGTCAGGCATGTGAAGCCTACGGATATAAATTAAGTGACAAAATCGAGGAGGAATTCACCTACCGCACCACCCATAACGACGGTGTTTTCAGAGTGTATAGCGATGAAATGCGTCTTGCCCGTAAATGTCACGTTATTACAGGTCTTCCCGACGCTTACGGACGCGGCAGAATTATAGGCGACTACCGTCGCGTAGCCCTTTATGGTGTAGATAAGCTTATAGAAGAAAAGAAAAATGATAAAAAAGCCCTTTCATTAGGTGATTTTTCTGCTGATAGAATAACACTTACGGAGGAGCTTTCAAAACAGCTTATCTTCCTTGGCTATTTAAAAGAAATGGCACAAATGTACGGTTATGACATAAGTGAACCTGCAAAAAATGCTAAAGAGGCTATTCAGTGGACATACTTTGCATATCTTGCTGCTATCAAGGAGCAAAACGGAGCTGCAATGTCGCTCGGTAGGGTTGCTACATTTTTTGATATTTATATTGAGCGCGACCTTAAGAATGGCACCCTTACAGAAGAAGCAGCCCAAGAGCTTATTGATGACTTTGTAATAAAGCTTCGCCTTGCACGTCATCTTCGCACACCCGAATATAATGAGCTTTTCGGCGGTGACCCAATGTGGATTACCGAGGCTGTCGGCGGTATGGGATCAGACGGCAGAACTCTTGTTACAAAAAGTAGCTTTAGAATTCTTAATACCCTTTATACACTGGGCTCCTCTCCCGAGCCTAACCTTACTGTACTTTGGTCGAATGCTTTGCCTGAACACTTTAAAAAATTCTGTGCCAAAGTATCTGCTGATACCGACTCTATACAGTATGAAAATGATGACATAATGCGTCCGCTTCACGGCGATGATTACGCAATAGCTTGTTGCGTTTCTGCAATGACTATCGGTAAGCAGATGCAGTTTTTCGGTGCGCGTTGTAACCTTGCAAAGCTTTTGCTTATTGCAATTAACGGCGGTTTTGATACCTCAAGCGGCATTCATATAGGTCCGCAAATGTCGGTGCTTGAGAGTGATACCCTTAACTTTGATGCAGTTATGGAACGGTATAAAATTTATATAACCTGGCTATCACGACTTTATGTTAATACAATGAACATAATTCACTGTTCGCATGACAGATATGCCTATGAAAAGCTACAAATGGCTCTGCACGATACTGAGGTTGAGCGCCTTATGGCATTTGGTATTGCGGGACTTTCTGTTGTTGCCGACTCCTTAAGTGCAATCAAATTTGCCAATGTCACACCTATTAAGGATGAGAACGGCTTTATAGTAGATTTTAAAACCGAGGGTGACTTCCCTAAATTCGGGAATGATGATGACCGTGTTGACCTTATCGCTAAAGATATGACACACCTTGTAATTACCGAACTTAAGAAGACCCCCACCTATCGTAACGCAAAGCACACCTTATCGGTGCTTACCATCACCTCAAATGTTATGTACGGAAAGCATACTGCAGCGACACCTGATGGCAGAAAAGCGGGTGAGCCTTTTGCCCCCGGTGCTAACCCTATGCATAATCGTGAAGAAAACGGTGCTTTGGCATCCTTAAACTCGGTGGCAAAGCTTGATTATAATGACTGCCGTGATGGTATTTCAAACACCTTCTCAATAACACCTGAGGCGCTTGGAAAAACAAAGGAAGATAGAATAAACAATTTAGTCTCTATTCTTGATGGATATTTTACAAAAGGTGCACATCACCTTAACGTAAATGTTTTAAATAGAGAAACCTTAATGAAAGCTTATGAGAACCCCGAAGATTATCCAAACCTTACAATTCGCGTTTCGGGCTATGCCGTAAACTTCAGTAAGCTTTCTCGTGAGCATCAGCGTGAGGTTATAAGCCGTACCTTCCATCAAACTATATGATAGGTTATATTCATCAAATTCAAAGTCTTGGCACAGTTGATGGTCCGGGGGTTAGATTTACAGTTTTTCTTAAGGGCTGTAACCTTAAATGCAAATGCTGTCATAATCCTGACACTTGGGAGCTGTCGGGTGCCACCGAATACACACCCGAGCAGATTATAGAAAAACTTACTAATTACCGAGAATATTTCGGGGATGAGGGCGGTATTACCATTTCAGGCGGTGAGCCGCTGCTGCAAAGCGACTTTGTATATGAGGTTTTCAAACTTTGCAAGGAAATTGGTATAAATACCTGCCTTGACACTTCGGGAAGTGTGATAAACGATTCGGTCAAAAAGCTGCTTTCGGTTACCGACCGAGTACTCCTTGATATTAAATATACGAGCGATAGTCTTTATTTAGATAATGTCGGCTGTTCGATGTATTCGGTTTTGGACTTTTTAAAGGAGCTTCAGAAAAACAATATACCAACAACGCTGCGGCAGGTAATAATACCCACCTTAAATGATACTAAAGAAAACATTTTAAAGCTTAAAAAAATAAAGGAAAATCATCCTTGTGTCGACACAGTTGAGCTTCTGCCTTTTAGAAAAATTTGTCAGGTTAAATATGATAAAATGGGAATTTCCTTTCCCTTTTCTGACATACCTGAACCCGATAAAAAAACTATGGATTTTCTATCTGAACTGCTTTAAAAAAGACCTAAATTCGTGTAATGCTACACAAGTCCGGCCAAAACGGACAATAGAAAAAGAGACCTCCTATGGTAGAATTTAAACAACTACCATAGGAGGTTTTTATGCCATTTTTGAAAATAAATTATAACTCTAAATTTGAGCAAAACAAGTTTAGAGCTTTTATTTACTTATAAAATAATTTGTGATATAATAATAGTTAAGGCGACAAGAATAATCTGAACCTGATTTTGGAGGATTATTTTTCGCCCAAATTTCGTGTAATTTTCTATTCGCCAAGTTTTGAACAAAATTTGAGTGAATTTAAGACAATGAAAAGACAAAAAATAATCAAAAAGAGAGGGGTGAGAACGTGGCAGACAAGTTTATTTTACATTCAAATTACAAACCTACAGGTGACCAACCTGAGGCAATAGAAAAGTTATCTGATGGCATAAATAAGGGTTATAAAGAACAAACCTTGCTTGGTGTTACAGGCTCGGGTAAAACCTTTACAATGGCTAATATTATTGAAAAAGTCAACCGTCCTACACTCGTTCTCGCTCACAATAAAACACTTGCGGCACAACTTTGCAGTGAGTTTCGCGAATTCTTCCCTGAAAATGCGGTGGAATATTTTGTATCCTAACATAAGATTTGACCTAAGAACCGTGACAAAATGCCGTTTTTAAGGGATTTTTAACACAGGATAACACGTAATAACACGCCATAATACATATATTTTTGTGACCCAAATTCGTGTAATAGGAATTTAAGCAAAAAGAGGTGATATATATTGGGCTACACCCGTAAAATGATAATCAGTAAAATTGAAAATGCGGCATGTGATATGCGTTTGTTTTATAAACAGGATTTTATAAATTATCTTGGCAAAACTGCCGATACCGACGAGTATTACACTGAAATCGTATGTGAATGGTTGCTCGCACATTTGGATTTTTTTGATAAAATACCTACTATCTCGCGTGATAAAGGATATTTTACTAAAGGACACGATGGCATAATTAAAAATCTCGAAAGCAATCGAACCGAAGAAATGATTGCTATGAATATGTTTCGTCAAAGCGAAATATCCAAAGTTGGAAAAATTATTGATTATCAAACACCGTTGAAAAACAAGCGTGATGATAAAGCAGGGAAAATTGATTTACTTTCTTATGACGGCAACACGCTACGCATATTGGAGCTGAAAGAACCTCAAAGTACAGAAAGTATGTTGCGTTGCGTGGTAGAGGGATATACATATTTAAAAACTGTCGATACTGCAAAATTGCTTGAAAACTTTAATTTGCCAACAAGCACTGTGGTTGTGGCAAATCCTTTAGTACATATTGATAGTATGCAACACAACGAAATGAGCGAAGACAGACCGAGACTTAAAGAGTTGATTAAAAAGTTAAATTGTAAACCGTTATATTTTGATGATAAGGATAACTACATAATTACGGAGGAATAAGAATTGGATAAGATAGATTTTCAAGAAAAAATATGGGGATTTATTTTTGGTATAATTGCGATTGTTGCTGCTTGCTTGGAAGTAGTTGTAAATGGCGTTTCTGCTGCTGCAATCTTAGGCGCGATTAAAGATGTTTTTGGGACAGCGGTTGTCGTGGTTGTTTTTATTGCAATTGTCAAGGACAAGTTTCCTAAAAAACAAAAAAGTTTTGAAGAAAGATTAGGGTTAGCTCTTGATAATTGGCGTGAAGAAAATTCGAATATGATTATTCGTAATCCTAAATATGATGAGGAGCATATAGGTCAAGGTGCAAGTTGTTATAGTTTGGACTTAAAAACTGAGGTCTCTGACTTTTACAGACCGACGGGTATTACTAAAAACACAGGATTATTCTTGAGAATGCCTGTAATTAACAAAGAAAACTACAATAATGGAAATGTTAAAATTAGATTTTATTTGAATAAGGGCACGTTTTTTAGTGACCAACCCAAAGATGCTGATTTGAAGAGTAAATATGCCTATTTAATCGATTTGTTCACTAAACTTATAAACGAAAAACACGCAGGTTTTGCTTGTGCTGACGGTAAAGGCCAAGAAATATCGGTTCTTATTAGACAGCCTATCGAAAGTGATACTGATATTGAAACAATGATTGATGTGATTAACACTATGTATACCGCTTATCTTGTTTCTGCAAATTTAGGTAAATAAAATGGAAATCATTATTCATCGCGGTCAAAATCAAATAGGTGGCTCAATCGTTGAGGTTGCAACCCCAAAAACACGAATTGTTTTTGATGTGGGCGTTAACCTTGATGAAAAAGAAATTGTTGATGTGCCTAAAGTTGACGGATTATTTTCTGAACCTGCAGTATATGATGCCGTATTTGTTTCACATTATCATTCCGATCATATTGGTTTGTTAAATTTTGTTGTTCCCAATATCCCAATTTTTATGGGAGAGAAAGCCTATAACATTTTTAAGTCGGCCAGTGAATATCGGGGGAAAAGCACTTCTTTTAAGCCAAAGTTTGCCTATGATAAAATAGCAATAACCATTGGTGATATAACGATTACTCCGTTTCTATGTGACCATTCTGCGTTTGATGCGTATATGTTTTTGATAGAGGCAGATGAAAAGAAAGTATTATATACCGGCGATTTCAGAGCAAACGGCAGATTGAATTTTGATAAGTTGTTATCTGAATTACCCAAAGTGGATGCACTCATTATTGAAGGGACAACTCTTACAAGAGAAAATAACACCTTAAATATTGAAGAGGAATTTCTTGAAGAACTTGCAATAAGAGAACTTCAAAAACACAAAGGCCCTGCATTTATAATGATGTCCGCAATGAATATTGAGAGGCTTATAACTGCCTATAACGCTGCCAAGGCAACAGACAGAGTTTTTCTTGAAGATATTTATACTGCAGAAATTGCTGCAAGTGTCAATTCAGAAATTCCTAAACCAAATGGCAAATTGCCCGCAAAAGTTTTCTTGACTGTTGGCGGCGATGAGAATCATAAAAAGCTTCAAAAATTTGGCAAAGCAAAAATAGGGAAAGATCAAATAGCGAAGACTCCCTTTTTAATGTGTGTGCGTTCTTCGATGATAAACTATCTAAAACGCCTTAATGAATTGTGTTCGTTTGAAGATGGCGTTTTGTTCTACGGAATGTGGAAAGGTTATATGCAACAAGAATCTACAAAATATTTCATCGAATTTATGAAATCTAAAGGTGTGAAACTTCGTATATTGCATACAAGTGGTCACGCTGACGAACAAACAATAGAGAGATTGATATCTACTGTATCGCCTAAATCAATCGTTCCTGTACACACGGAAAATGCTAATTGGTTTGATAAATATACCGAAATAAGAATAATTAAAGAGTGTAATAAAATCATCGTTTAGGTAACAGTCTGTGTTTTTATCTTGTGTTATTTCGTGTTATTTAGTGTTATCCTGTTGACTTTTTATAAAATAGATTTTTTACACGAATTTTGATAATTATCAGAAAGTTATTTTTACAGTAAAATAGCGGATGAAAGGCGTATGAATACTTTACTGACTATTTTGCACTGATTATGAACACAAGTTTGTGACCCAAATTCGTGTAATGGCATTTTGGGCAAGTTTTTCAGAAAATTTCAAGTGAATTTATAGAGTAAAAAAGACAGAAAATAATTGAAAAAGAAAGGAGTGAGAACGTGCCTGACAAGTTCATTTTACATTCAAATTACAAGCCGACGGGTGACCAACCTGAGGCTATTGAAAAGCTTGTAGAAGGCATCAAAAATGGCTTAAAAGAGCAGGTTTTGCTTGGTGTTACAGGCTCGGGTAAAACCTTTACAATGGCGAATATTATCGAGCGTGTTAACCGTCCAACCCTCGTTCTCGCTCACAACAAAACCCTCGCCGCACAGTTATGCTCCGAGTTTCGCGAATTCTTCCCTGAGAATGCAGTGGAATATTTCGTTTCTTACTATGATTATTACCAACCCGAGGCGTATATTCCGGGGAGCGATACCTATATTGAAAAGGATTCCGCTATTAATGACGAGATAGATAAGCTCCGCCATTCTGCGACCTGTGCGCTTGCGGAGCGGCGGGATGTTATTATTGTAGCATCAGTTTCCTGTATTTATTCTTTGGGCGACCCCATCGATTATAAAAATATGGTAATTTCCCTTAGAGTGGGAATGGAGAAAAACCGTGACGAGCTTTTACACAAGCTCGTGGATTTGCAGTACGAGCGCAACGATATTAATTTTGTGCGCAATAAATTCAGGGTCAGGGGAGACACGGTCGAGATTTATCCTGCAAACGCTTATGAAAACGCCATAAGAGTGGAATTTTTTGGGGACGAGATTGACCGAATAAGCGAAATTAACACTGTTACGGGGGAGGTTAAGTCGCATTTGTCCCATGCGGCGATTTATCCCGCTTCACACTATATTGTCTCAAACGAAAAGCTTGAGGAGGCCCTTAAAGAAATTAAGGACGAGCTTGAAGAAAGGGTAAAATACTTTACCGAAAATGGCCAGCTTATCGAGGCGCAGAGGATAAGACAGCGCACCGAGTACGATATGGAAATGCTAAGGGAAATAGGCACCTGCAAGGGGGTTGAAAACTACTCCCGTGTGCTCTCAAGAAGAAAACCGGGGAGCGTTCCCTCAACACTTCTTGACTATTTTCCTGACGATTATCTGCTTTTTGTGGACGAGTCTCATGTGACGCTGCCACAGGTGCGGGGTATGTACGGCGGCGACCGTGCGAGAAAGGAGAACCTTGTGCAGTACGGCTTCCGTCTGCCTTCAGCTTTTGATAACCGACCCCTCAATTTTGAGGAATTTTACAGCCATGTAAATCAGGCGGTTTTCGTTTCGGCAACACCGGGTGAATTTGAAAAATACCGCTCTGCACAGATTGTCGAACAGGTTATCCGACCGACAGGACTTTTAGACCCGAAGATAACCGTTCGGCCAAGTGACGGGCAGATTGATGATTTGGTGTCCGAAATTAATATCCGTGTTGACCGCAAGGAAAGGGTGCTTATCACCACCCTTACAAAGAAAATGGCGGAGGACTTGACCGATTATTTAAACGACCTGTCGATTAAGGTGCGGTATATGCACTATGATATTGATACGATGGAGCGAATGGAGATTATCCGTGATTTGCGCTTAGGTGAGTTTGATGTGCTTGTGGGCATTAACCTATTAAGAGAGGGCTTGGATATTCCCGAGGTGTCGCTTGTTGCAATTTTGGACGCCGACAAGGAAGGCTTCCTCAGAAGTGAGACTTCACTTGTGCAGACGGTGGGCAGAGCCGCCCGAAACGCTGACGGTGAGGTTATAATGTACGCTGACAGTATTACTCCTTCAATGGAGCGGGCGATTACTGAGACCGAGCGCCGCAGAGCTATACAAAACCGCTATAACGAGGAGCACGGAATCACGCCTAAAACGGTTGTTAAGGATGTTCGTGATATTATAGAAATAGGCACAAAGGTAGGGAGCGATAAGCCTGTTTCCAAGATGTCGAAACTTGAGCGTGAGGCCGAGATAAAACGCCTTACAAACGAAATGAGACAGGCGGCGAAGATACTTGAATTTGAACACGCCGCTTACCTGCGAGATAAAATAAATAAACTTAGAGAGGGTAAATAGAATAAATAATGGCAAACGATAAAATCATTATCAAGGGTGCTTGCGAGCATAATCTTAAAAATATAGATGTTGAAATACCCAGGGATAAGCTGATTGTATTTACAGGTCTTTCAGGCAGCGGAAAATCTTCCCTTGCCTTTGATACCATATATGCCGAGGGACAGAGGCGGTATGTGGAATCCCTTTCTTCCTACGCAAGGCAGTTTTTAGGGCAGATGGAAAAGCCGAATGTAGATACAATAGAAGGGCTTTCTCCTGCTATTTCCATTGACCAGAAAACCACCTCTAAAAATCCCAGATCTACCGTGGGGACTGTCACCGAGATATACGATTATCTGCGCCTGCTATACGCAAGGGTGGGTATTCCCCATTGTCCTATATGCGGTAAGGAAATAAGCCAGCAGACTACCGACCAGATTGTGGATAGGGTGATGGCTTTGCCTGCAGGCAGTAAAATTCAGGTTCTGTCCCCCGTTGTAAAGGGCAGAAAGGGGGAGCATACAAAGGAGCTTGAGCACGCAAGAAAGCAGGGCTATGTAAGGGTTCGCATAGACGGCAATATGTACGATCTATCAGAAGAAATAAAGCTTGAAAAAAATAAAAAGCATATGATTGAAATTGTGGTTGACCGACTTGTGGTTAAAGACGAGATTCGCTCCCGTCTTGCGGGTAGTATTGAAACTGCCGCAGGCATTTCGGGCGGTCTTATTGCAGTTGATGTGATAGGCGGTGAGGAGCTTCAGTTCTCCCAAAGCTTTGCCTGCGACGAGCACGGCATAAGCATACCTGAGCTTACCCCCACAATGTTTTCCTTTAACAGCCCCTTTGGTGCTTGCTCTACCTGTACGGGGCTTGGAATTTTTATGAAGGTTGACCCAAGGCTTGTTATTAACGATGAGAGCAAGTCTCTTGTTGACGGGGCTATCAGAGCATCGGGTTGGGGAGTTAACTCTTGGTTTTACCCCGATGCGGGCACAATAGCTACAATGTATTATAACGGCCTTGCAGAGCATTACGGCTTTGATATTAACACTCCTTACAAGGATTTGTCTGATGAGGTAAAAGAGGCTGTTCTTTACGGAACAGGCAGTATTAAGCTTAAGCTTAAAAGGGGCAACATCTTAGGCGGCGGCAGTTATGAAGCGCCCTTCGAGGGGATTATTAATAATCTTGAACGCCGTTATAAGGAGACCTCAAGCGATTACGCCCGTGCCGAAATTGAAAGCTATATGACCGAACGACCCTGTCCAGACTGCCACGGCAGAAGATTAAAGCCTGAGTATTTGGCGGTTACTGTCGGCGGTAAGAATATTATGGAATTTTGCGATATGTCGGTTACGGACGAGCTTGAATTTATAAACTCCCTCAGTTTTGGCGCAAGGGAATCTATGATTTCAAAGCCGATATTAAAGGAAATCAGGGAAAGGCTTACCTTCCTTAAAAGCGTGGGACTTGAATACCTTAATCTTTCCCGCTCGTCGGGTACGCTTTCGGGGGGAGAGAGCCAGAGAATACGCCTTGCAACCCAGATAGGCTCTTCGCTGATGGGAGTACTTTATATACTTGACGAGCCTAGCATTGGTCTTCATCAGCGGGACAACGACCGACTGATTACAACCCTAAAGCGCTTGCGTGACCTTGGCAACACCGTGATTGTAGTGGAGCACGACGAGGACACAATGCGTGCCGCCGATTATATTGTAGATGTAGGTCCTGGGGCGGGCATACACGGCGGAAACATTGTATTTTCGGGAACGGAAAAGGAGCTTGAAAACTGTACCGAGTCGATAACCTCGGACTATTTGACAGGCAGAAAAAAGATTCCCGTACCAGAAATTAGGCGCAAGGGCAACGGAACATTCCTTGAAATTAAGGGCGCGGCGGAAAACAACCTTAAAAAGATTAATGTTAAAATACCGCTCGGCACCTTTGCCTGCGTAACAGGAGTTTCGGGGAGCGGCAAGTCCTCCTTTGTAAACGATATTGTATATAAGGTGCTGGCAAACAAGCTTAACAAGGCAAAAACCGTACCCGGTGCGTACAAATCCTTCTATGGTATCGAAAATCTTGATAAGGTTATTAATATAGATCAGGCGCCCATAGGCAGAACTCCCCGCTCAAATCCCGCCACCTATACGGGAGTTTTCGCCGATATCAGAGAGCTTTTCGCCTCAACAAAGGACGCAAAAATGCAGGGATACACCGCGGGACGTTTCTCCTTTAATGTTAAGGGCGGACGGTGTGAGGCCTGTCAGGGTGACGGCATTTTAAAGATTGAAATGCACTTCTTGCCTGATATTTATGTGCCCTGCGAGGTATGCGGCGGCAAACGCTACAACCGGGAGACCCTTAATGTAAAGTACAAGGGCAAGAGCATTTATGATGTGCTTGAAATGACGGTAGAAGAGGGTATGACCTTTTTTGAAAGCATACCTAAAATCCACCGCAAGCTTAAGACGCTGTTTGATGTGGGACTCGGCTACATCAAAATCGGTCAGCCTGCAACAACCCTTTCGGGGGGCGAGGCACAGCGTGTAAAGCTTGCCGCCGAGCTTTCAAAACGGGGCACGGGCAAGACTATTTATATATTGGACGAGCCAACAACAGGCCTTCACTCCGCAGATGTTCACAAGCTTATTGAGGTTTTACAGCGGTTTGTGGACTCGGGCAATACCGTGCTTGTAATTGAGCATAACCTTGATGTTATTAAAACTGCAGATTATATTATCGACTTAGGCCCCGAGGGGGGAGACAAGGGCGGTGCGCTGGTTTGCACGGGAACACCGGAAAAAATAGCCGCTTGTGATAACTCCTACACGGGTAAATTCTTAAAGAAAATGCTTTAAATTTACACATTATTCACCAATAGAACAGATGTGACGATTAAAATATAGTGTAAGGGGTGAGTCTTAGCGGTGTTTGGATATATCAGAATTGCAAAGCCCGAGCTTAAAATCAAGGAGTACGAGACCTATAAGGCGGTCTACTGCACCCTTTGCCGAACTCTCGGAAAGGAGTACGGAATTTGGACCCGATTTACCCTAAGCTATGACTTCACCTTTTTAAGTCTCTTAAATATGTCCCTTTCGGACGGGTGCGATGAGGCGGAGCGCAAGCGTTGCACCTGCAATCCGCTTAAAAAATGCAATTATTGCAAGAGCGATGAAAAGATTAAAATGCCTGCGGCGGCGGCTATGATAATGGTTTATTACAAGCTGCTTGACAATATTAAAGACGAAAATGGCATAAAAAAATTAGGCTATTCGGCACTTAAACCGCTCTTTTCTCACGCCCACAAAAAGGCGGCACGGCTTTACCCTCAGGTTGAGGAAATTATAAGGGAATATATTTCGGAGCAGTCAGCGCTTGAAAATAACAACTGCACCGAGCTTGACCGAGCCGCCGACCCGACAGCAAAGGCCCTTTCCTCGCTTTTACAGCTTTGCAGTGAAGACGTTGTACAAAAAAGAGTGCTTGACCGTTTGGGTTACTGTCTCGGGCGGTATATCTATATATTGGATGCGGCGTGCGATCTTGAAGAGGATATTAAGAGTGGCTCATACAACTGCTTAAAGGCTTCACTTGAGGGAGACCTGCAAAAGTATGCTAAAGACAGGGCAACCCCACAGCTTTATTTTTGCGCTAACGAGGCGGGCAGAGCCTTTGAATTGCTGGACATAAAAAAATATAGTACAATTCTCGGAAACATTATTTATTTAGGACTTGAGGATACATTCAAAAAGGAGTTAAATATATGAAAGATCCGTACGCTGTATTGGGCGTTTCAAGTAACGCCAGCGACGAAGAAATCAAAGACGCATACAGGGAGCTTGCACGCAAGTATCACCCCGACAATTACACCGATAATCCCCTTTCCGACCTTGCGGGCGAAAAGATGAAGGAGATTAATGAGGCGTATGATCAAATTATGAACTCACGCCGTTCGGGTAAACATAATAACGGATACGCAGGCGGCGGCTTTAACGCTAACACCTCATCTTCTTTCCCTGAAGTTAGAAATCTTATTAATCAGGGCAGACTTGAGCAGGCGCAGGAGATACTGGACGGCGTTCCGCCTCAGTCCCGTAATGCGGAGTGGTACTTTCTTAACGGTACCGTGCTTTACCGTCGAGGTTGGTTTGACCAAGCCTTTACAAGCTTTGCTACAGCATCAAGAATGGACCCGACCAATATGGAATACCGTAACGCTGTAAACAATGCACAGCGCCAGCAGGGAAGACAGGGTAACCCTTACCGCACCTATGGCGGGGGCACAGGCGGCTGTGACGGCTGTGATTTGTGCATAAATCTTTGGTGCTGCGACTCTTGCTGTGAGTGTATGGGCGGAGATTTAATTCCCTGTTGTTAATTTCAGCAATATAGAAAGGGGCGGTAATTTGAAACAAAATGTTAAAATTACATTGTGTGGAATAACGGTTGCGCTTTCGGTGGTTTTTATGCTGCTGTCCTATTTTCCATATTTTACCTATGCCGTTCCTGCAATGGCCGCTCTTTTAACGATGATGCTGGTTATTGAGATAAATGTAAAATGGGCGTTTGCGGCATATGTCGCCGCTTCGGTGCTTGTTTTTGTTTTCTCCGAGCCTGAAAGCAAGCTTATGTATATCTGCTTGTTTGGATATTATCCTATAGCTAAGGCACTGATTGAAAGAGTAAACAAGCCTGTAATTGAATGGGTTTTAAAGCTTGCGGTATTTAATGCCGCCGTGTCACTGATTTATGCGGTATTCGCTAAAATGTTTGGCATCTCGATTGATGATTTTAACACCCTTGGAAAATATGGAGCTTATATCTTTTTGGTGTTTGCGAATGCGGTGTTCGTTCTCTATGATATTACAGTCTCGAGGCTCTCGGGAACATATATGTACCGAATACATCCTAAACTTCAAAAACTGCTGAAAATATAAAAAAGGCTGTCTGTTACGACAGCCTTTTAATTTTAGATAACCTTGCTTAAAAAGTCCTGAAGTCGGGGACTTTTGGGATTGCCGAAGACTTCTTCGGGTGTGCCCTCTTCCATAATAATACCTTGGTCGATAAAGAGCACTCGGTCTGCAACCTCTCTTGCAAAGCCCATTTCGTGGGTTACAACCGCCATTGTCATACCCTCGTTGGCAAGTGCCTTCATAACATCAAGCACCTCGCCTACCATTTCGGGGTCGAGGGCGGAGGTAGGTTCGTCAAAGAGCATTACATCGGGCTGCATACAAAGCGCACGGACTATAGCCACCCTCTGCTTTTGACCGCCTGACAGCTGCGATGGATAGGCATTAGCCCTGTCTTTAAGACCTACACGCTCAAGTAGGGAGAGTGCTCGCTCCTCGGCCTCAGCCTTGGTGGCTTTTTTAAGCTTTATGGGAGCTATAGTCATATTCTTAAGCACCGTCATATTCGGGAAAAGGTTAAATTGCTGGAAAACCATTCCCATCTTTTGGCGGTGAACATTTATATTAACTTTAGGGGCGGTAATATCCGTTCCCTCAAAATAAATATGCCCGCCTGTCGGCTCTTCAAGGAGATTGAGGGTGCGCAAGAAGGTGGATTTTCCCGAGCCCGAGGGTCCGATTATTACCACAACCTCGCCCTTTTTAATCTCGGTATTAATACCCTTTAAAACCTCAATTTTGCCAAAGGATTTTTGCAAATTTTCGGTTTTTATAAGCACTTCGTTAGTGGTCACTGGTACGCAGCCTCCTTTCAAGCTTTCCTACAAGCCAGGTTAAAACCATAACTATTACAAGATAAATGATAGCTACGGTAATAAGGGGCAGAAAATAGGAATAGGTGCGCCCCGCAATCGAGTTGCCCGCCTTGGTAAGATCTACAACGCCTACATAGCCCGCAACAGAGGTTTCCTTTAAAAGGGCTATAAACTCGTTGCAGAGGGTGGGGAGGACGGTTTTAAACATTTGTGGAATAACAATATGAATCATAGTTTGAACATAGTTAAGTCCAAGACTGCGACCCGCCTCAAACTGTCCGTTATCCACCGCCATAATTCCGCCTCGGAAGATTTCCGCAACGTATGCGCCCGAATTTATACCGAAAGCGAAAATGCCTATGGGTACGCCGTCCCTTACCGAGACGAAGATAAGGAAATATGAAATCATCAGCTGAACGACAACAGGGGTGCCTCGGATAACCGTTAAATAAAGCTTGCAAATAGCATTTAAAAACGAGAGTATAAAATATCCTATGCCCTTATGCTGACGCATTTTTTCACGGTTTTTATCGTATGTAGAGCGCACGGCGGCAACGATTATACCTATTGCAATACCTATAAGCAATGCGCCGAAGGTAATCTTAAGTGTGTTTACAAAGCCTGTTATTAGCTGTTCGTAGCGGTTGCCCTCGATAAAGACGAACCTGAACTCGTCCGCAAGGGAGCTAAACCAGCCTAAAACAGCATTAATTATGCTTGCCAATGCATAAACTCCTTTCTATACTAAAAAACAGGGCGGTTGTAAAACCGCCCCTAATTATTTTTCAATTAGTCAGCTTTAATGTATTTGTCAACAACCTTTTTAACAGAACCGTCTTCAATAAGCTCTTTAAGAGCGGTGTTAACCTTTTCTTGAAGCTCGGTGTTTTCCTTTGCAAAGCAGATTGCATAATCCTCAGTTACATATTCGGTGTCAAGAATTTTAAGACCCTCATTTGCGGCAACATAGGCCTTTGCGGGCTCGTTATCGATAATAACGCAGTCAACCTTGCCGCCCTTTAAAGCCTCAACAGCGAGTGCGCCGTTTTGATAACCTGTTACATTTTCTTCACCGTAGCCGCCGTTTTCAACAGAGTCGGATGCATAGATGTAACCTGTTGTACCTTGCTGAGCGCCGATTTTCTTACCCTCTAAATCGTCAATAGATTTAATATTGCTGTCTTCCTTAACGATTACAACCTGAACGCCTGTGGCATAAGAATCGGAGAAGTTAACCTTTTCCTTTCTCTCATCGGTAACGGTCATACCCGCCATACCCATATCGTACTTGCCGGACTGAACACCCGGAATTATGGAGTCGAAATCAACATCGGCGATTTCAAGCTCAAGGTCTAATTTGTCGGCAATAAGCTTTGCAACCTCTGCGTCAATACCTATGATTGTGTCGCCCTCTTTGTACTCATAGGGCGGGAACTCGGCGTTGGTAGCCATAATGAGCTTGCCTTCTGTAGCGGTCATTGATTTACTGCCGCAGCCGCAGCAGAGAACAGCGATAGCCAAAGCGGCTAAAACACTTACGATTTTTGTAAATTTTTTCATTTGGAAAATCCCCTTTAAAAATAAATTTTAAATTATATAAGGGATTATATCACCGCAAAGCCGACTTGTCAACACTTTTTTGCATATTTATGATAATTTTTTGAATATTTTTCGATTTTGTGCATATTATGAGCTGAACCATTAAATATATATATTAATATTGAATAATTATTCATAATGCTCGATTTAATGAATACTATGAATATTCCGAAAAGCCTTAATTGCCTCCCTATGACCAGGAAGGTAGCTCGACACAGTCGAGACGCAGGGAGAGAAAAAGCCTGAAATAAAGCTGTTTTTGAGTACCCTTCAGTCGCCTTTGGCGACAGCTCCCCTGACAGGGGGTGTCGCTGTGGCTTTTTATATATAATGAATATTTATTCATTAAAAAATACTGTGAACGCTTATTCTCGTATCCTCTTTCACCTGATGAAGCAGCATTTTAAGGGTTTCAATATGCTCGTAAAATAAAATTTCGTCCTTGGTTTCGCTGTAAAGCAGAAGGGTAGATATTTCAAGCTCTATATCGTCAATTCGGTTATGATTCATAAAAAAGGAGAGGGTGTTTTCTTTTTCGTCCCAAAGATTGTTTAGTTTCACGGCATATTCGTGCGCTTCGCCCTTATTGTAGGCGTCTTCACAGCGAAGTATAAGCTCCTTTGTTTCATCGCAGGTTTGGGTGATATACGCAAAGCTTGAAATATACGCTGTGATAACTGCCGCCAGCAGTATTCCTGCGGCTATAAGTCTTTTCATTGCTTATCCCTCATTTTTATAAGGCTGAAATTTCCGTACCTGTCCATAGTCATTAAAAAGACTTGTTTTATATCGGTTTTATTGGCGGCGACCTTTTCTTTGATTTTTGATTCGTCTGTTTGAAGAGCCATAAGCGATTCTTTGATTATTTTTCCGTCGCTTATAACAGGCAGGGGAAGGGCGGCTTTGCCGTTATCTATATTAAGGTCTCCCGCTGTGACGGTCTGCTCGGAAGATTTTAAAAGCACGCTCAGGTTGCCGTTTACCTCAAGCACCGCAAAGGCAACGGTGGAAATATCAAACACATTCTGCCCACGCAAAAGCTCTACTAAATCAAGCACCGTCATACGCACCTGCCGCATGGCGTTCTGGTCTATAACGCCGTTTTTGATTATCACCGCAGATTTTCCATTCATAAGCTTTCTAACCGTCATACTTTTCATCGCCAGCACCGATACAATTATCTCTAAAATTACCAGCATAAATATTGCGACAACACCGTCTAAAATAGGCTGAGAGGTGTCCTGTAGGGGAATGGCGGCGATTTCCGAGATGAGCAGGGTAACTACAAGCTCGTTGGGCTGCATTTCTCCCACCTGTCGTTTTCCCATAAGCCTTATTCCCAGTGTTACGAAAATATACAGTATAATCGTGCGGGTTATTGTAATAATCATTGTATCACCGCTGTTATTATTTGCAAATATGATAAATTTATTTGATTATATGTGTAAATTTTTACAAAATAAGGTTTGTCGGGTTGACAAAATATTATTTTGTTATAAAATATTTACATAGCTATTATGCGTGAGGTGATACTGTGAATATACTGCACTTGAAATACGCTGTTGAAATTGCAAATACAAAATCAATAAGCCGTGCGGCGGAAAATTTATATATGGGTCAGCCCAACTTATCGAGAGCCATTAAAGAGCTCGAGGAAAGCCTTAATATAACTGTTTTCAACCGTACGCCAAAAGGAATAACCGTAACCCCCGAGGGTGAGGAGTTTTTACAGTACGCAAGGCGTATTGTAAATCAGGTCGACGAGGTCGAGGAAATGTATAAAAGCGGACGCAAATCCAAGCAAAATTTTTCTGTTTGCGTGCCCAGGGCAAGCTATATTTCCTACGCCTTTGCCGAGTTTGCAAAAAGCATTAAAACCGATATTCCCGCCGATGTTTTTTATAAGGAAACCAATTCTTCAAGGACAATTGGCAATGTGGTAAAGGGTGAATATAATTTAGGAATAGTCCGTTTTCAAACCGCCTTTGAGCGATATTTTAAAACCCTGTTTGAGGAAAAGCGCTTAAATGCCGAGATTATCACCGATTTTAAGTATGTACTTTTAATGTCAAAGAATCACCCTCTTGCGGAAAGAAAAGAAATTTACTGCAAGGATTTAGCGCCCTATATAGAGGTTACCCACGCCGACCCGTATGTTCCCTCACTTCCCATTATTGATGTTAAAAAAGAAGAGCTTTCAAAATATGTCGACAAGCATATTTATGTATTTGAGCGGGGAAGTCAGTTCGAAATACTTAAAGAGGTTGAAAACTCATTTATGTGGGTTTCCCCCATTCCGAGTGATTTATGTGAAAAATACGGGCTTGTTTTAAAAGAATGCGCCGATACCGAAAAGGTTTATAAGGATGTCCTTATCTACCGTAACGGCTATAAGCTAACAGAGCTTGACAATGCCTTTATCACCGCCGTATGTGATGCAAAAAGGAAGTATATTTAATCCATTTATAATGTAGTTATATATCTAGCATAAAAAAGCCTCCCTTTAGACCAGGGAGGCTTTTAATGAACAATCTTGAAAAATATTATTTAATAAGCGATTCGCCTGTCATTTCGGTAGGCTGGGGGAGTCCCATAATTTTAAGAATTGAAGGCACGATGTCGGCAAGTCTGCCGCCCTCCTTTAATTCACAGGGATAGCCTACAACGCAGAAAGGAACGGGATTTGTGGTGTGGGGAGTGAAGGGCTGACCGTCATCTCCAACCATACAGTCGGCATTTCCGTGGTCGGCGGTTATAATAACCGCACCGCCCATTTTAAGGGTGGAGTCGACAACTCTGCCCACGCATTTGTCAACCGCTTCAACCGCCTTTACAGCCGCATCAAACACGCCTGTGTGGCCTACCATATCGCAGTTGGCGAAGTTAAGAACAACTGCATCGTATTTGCCCGATTCTATCTGCTCACAAACAGCGTCGCAAACAGGGTGTGCGCTCATTTCGGGCTGTAAATCAAAGGTTGGAACATCGGGGGACTGAATAAGGGTTCTGTCTTCGCCCTCGAAGGTCTTTTCTTCACCGCCGTTGAAGAAAAAGGTAACATGAGCGTACTTCTGAGTTTCGGCAATTCTTAATTGAGTCATATTTTTGCTTGCCAAATATTCGCCGAAGGTCATTTTAAGCTCTTCCGGCGGGAAAGCAACCGAAACATTAGGCATAGTTTCGTCATATTGGGTCATACAAACATAGGTAAGGGGGAAGAAGCCGTTCTTCCTCTCAAAGCCGTTGAAATCGGGATCAACCAATGTTCTTGTGAACTGTCTTGCACGGTCGGGACGGAAGTTGAAAGAAACAACGCTGTCGCCCGCCTTTATCATACCGTTTTTATTGACAACGGTGGGAACTATAAATTCGTCGGTAATATCATTTGCGTAGGATTCTTCCATTGCTTTTACGGGATCGGAATTTTGGATGCCCTCGCCATAAACAAAAGCGGCATATGCCTTTTCAACTCTGTCCCAAGCAAAATCACGGTCCATAGCATAGTATCTGCCCATAACAGATGCAATTTCTCCGACACCCAGTTCTTTCATTTTAGACTGAAGGTCTTTTATAAATCCGAGACCGGATGTAGTAGAAACATCTCTGCCGTCCATAAGGCAGTGAACGAAAACTTTTTTAAGTCCGTTCTTTTTCGCGAGCTGTAAGAGCCCGTAGAGATGTTCGATGTGACTGTGAACTCCACCGTCGGAAAGAAGTCCAATAAGATGAAGCGCCGAACCGTTATCCTTGCAGTTTTGAACGGCATTCTTTAAAGCTTCAATATCAAAGAAGTCGCCGTCCTCAATAGATTTTGTGATTTTAACGAGCATTTGATAAACAACACGGCCGGCTCCGATGTTGGTGTGACCTACCTCGCTGTTGCCCATTTGTCCGTGGGGGAGTCCTACATCAAGTCCGGAAGCGCCAATGGTAGTGAAGGGGTTTTCGTTAAAAAATTTAGTGAGATTTGGGGTTTTAGCGGTATGGATTGCATTACCTTTATCGGTATCCCTTATGCCAAAACCGTCCATAATACATAAAACAACAGGTTTTTTCATTATTTAATCACCTTGAAATTATTTGCTTGCGGCTTTAACGATAACCGAGAAATCCTCAGCCTTAAGGGAAGCTCCGCCGATAAGTCCGCCGTCAACATTAACCTTTGCAACCAGCTCATCGGCGTTTTTAGCGTTCATAGAACCGCCGTACTGGATTGTAACGGTCTCTGCCACATCAGCGCCGTAGGCTTCTGCAATAGCGGCACGGACATAGCCGTTGCCCTCGTCAGCCTGCTCGGCTGTAGCGGTAACGCCTGTACCGATTGCCCATACGGGCTCGTAAGCGATGATAACATTTGAAAGCTTTTCGGCCGGAACATTTGTAAGCGCCATCTTGGTCTGGTACTTAAGAAGTGTCTCGGTATAGCCAAGCTCTCTCTGCTCAAGGGTTTCGCCAACGCATACAATAGCGGTAAGACCCGCGTTTAAAGCGGCGAGTGTGCGGAGATTTACGGTCTGGTCGGTCTCGCCAAAGTACTGTCTTCTCTCGCTGTGGCCGATAACTACATACTTAACGCCCGATTCAACAAGCATCTGTGCGGAAACTTCGCCTGTATAAGCGCCGCTCTCCTTAAAATGCACATTTTCAGCGCCGATTTCAATGTTTGAACCCTCAGCGGCGGCTACAGCCGCAGGAATGTCGATAAATGGAACGCAAAGTACTACCTTGCAGTCAGCTCCCGCTACAAGGGGCTTCATTTCATTTATGAGTGCGGTTGTTTCGGACGGGGTTTTGTTCATTTTCCAGTTGCCTGCGATTACAGCGGCTCTTTTAGCTTTATTCATTGTAAAAACTCCTTTTATAATTATAACACAAGTAAGGGTTGCTTTTTCGGCAACCCTTAAAATTTAATTATTTATCGTTAAGTGCGGCAATACCGGGAAGCTCTTTGCCCTCTAAGAATTCGAGGGAAGCGCCGCCACCTGTGGAAATGTGGGTCATCTTGTCGCCGTAGCCTAAGGTGTTAACAGCCGCCGCTGAATCACCGCCGCCGATAACCGTAACAGCGTCGGTCTCTGCAAGGCTCTTAGCAACAGCAATTGTTCCCTTTGCAAGGGTGGGGTTCTCAAATACGCCCATAGGTCCGTTCCAAACAACGGTCTTAGCAGACTTAACAGCATCTGCGAAAAGCTCGGCGGTCTTAGTGCCGATGTCAAGACTCTGATGATCGTCGGGAATCTTGTCGGCGTCAACAACCTCAACCTCAATCGGTCCGTCAATCGGGTCGGGGAAGTTCTTAGCTACTGTGCAGTCGATAGGAAGAAGAATCTTAACGCCCTTTTCCTCAGCCTTTTTAAGCATATCCTTGCAGTAGTCAATCTTCTCGGTGTCAAGGAGCGACTTACCAACGCTGTAACCCTTAGCCGCAAGGAAGGTGTAAGCCATACCGCCGCCGATAATAAGAGTATCAGCCTTGTTAAGAAGATTCTCGATAACGGTCAGCTTGTCTGCAACCTTTGCGCCGCCCAAAATGGTAACGAAGGGACGAACGGGTGTATCAACAGCGTTGCCGAGATACTTAAGCTCTTTGCCGATAAGGTATCCGGCAACAGCCTCTTTTACATAGGAAACAACGCCGACGGTTGAGCAGTGTGCTCTGTGAGCGGTGCCGAATGCATCGTTTACGAAAATATCAGCCAGTGAGCCCAGCTCTGCCGAGAAAGCCTCACCGTTCTTGGTTTCTTCAGCACGGTAACGGGTGTTTTCAAGAAGAACAACATCACCGTCCTGCATAGCCTCAACAGCCTTTTTAGCGTTTTCGCCTACAACATTAGCGTCGGCCGCAAAAACAACCTCTTTGCCTAAAAGCTCGGAAAGGCGCTTTGCAACGGGAGCTAAGGAAAGCTCGGGCTTGGGCTCGCCCTTCGGCTTGCCAAGGTGAGAGCAGAGGATAACCTTGCCGCCGTCGGCAATAAGCTTTTTGATCGTGGGGAGGGCCGCGATGATGCGGTTTTCGTCAGTAATAACGCCGTTTTTAAGCGGAACATTAAAGTCACAGCGAACGAGAACCTTTTCACCTTTTACATTAATGTCGTCAACGGTCTTTTTGTTAAGAGCGTTCATTGAGATACATCCTTTCAACATTGTTAAAAATTTTACAATACTATTTTACCACAAATTATTATTTTTTCAATATTTATTTTAAGTAAGAATGTAAAAATTAGCAAATATCTTCCCATTTATAATTGTGCAACTGACCGAAGTTTTCAAGTTTTGGGTAATTCCATTGTCGTAAAGCTTCGTAAACCGCTATTGCAACCGAGTTTGAGAGGTTTAAGCTCCTGACTTCTCCTTGCATGGGTATTCTCACGCATCGTTCGGGGTTTTTAATGAGCAGCTCCTCGGGCAGACCCTTTGTTTCCTTGCCGAAAAGCAGATAGCAGTTGTCGGGGTAGGAGACATCGGAATGGGCTTTTCTGCCCTTTGTTGTGAAATAGAAAAAGGCACCCTCATTCTTTGAAAAGAAATCCTCTAAATTTTCATAGTAGGTTATGTCAAGGTAGTGCCAGTAATCGAGCCCCGCACGCTTGAGCTTTTTATCGTCAATATTAAATCCCATCGGTTTTACAATATGAAGCCTCGCTCCCGTAGCGGCGCAGGTGCGGGCGATATTGCCCGTATTTTGGGGGATTTCGGGCTCTACCATTACAATATTAATCTTAGCCATTTTATCACCATTTTAATTTTTATTATACAGTTGTTAATTTTTATTATACTGTTGTCAAATTAAGGTTGTCAAGCAGATAAATTTGTATTATAATATATTTATAATAAAAGGAAATCGCGGAACATGTTGGTATAATCTCCATTCGCCGCTTATGGAGATTCATTACCTATTTGTGCTTAGGCTTTAGCGGCAGAATGGAGATTAATATGAATAACATTTGGCACGATATTTCTCCCTCACGGATAACGCCCGAGGATTTTATCTGTGTAATCGAAATTCCAAAGGGAAGTAAAAAGAAATACGAGCTGGATAAGGAAACAGGACTGATAATTCTTGACCGTATTCTTTACACCTCTACCCACTATCCCGCAAATTACGGCTTTATTCCTCGTACCTACGGGGACGATAACGACCCCCTTGATGTGCTGCTTCTTTGCACCGAAAAATTGGAGCCTTTAAGCCTTGTGCGAGCCTATCCTATAGGGGTAATCAAAATGATAGACGGAGACAGCAACGATGAAAAGATAATAGCCATTCCTTTTAATGACCCGTCTTATAATGAGTATAATGACATAGACGACCTGCCGAAACACATTTTTGATGAAATGCGTCACTTTTTCGAGGTTTATAAAAACCTGGAACATAAAAAGACCGCCGTTGATGATGTAAAGGGCAGGGAAGACGCTATAAAAATAATAGAGTCGGCTATTGAAAATTATAAAGTTCATTTTAACAAATAGGTGTTTTATATGAAAATGCAGGAAAGTATTTTACGGCGGGTAAGAATAATTGAAGAAAAAAAAGGAATTAAATACGCCAAAACAGACGGAAGGCTGTATAAAACCTTAAGGGTGCTTTATATCATTGTTTTTGCATACACAATGGTTATAAACCTGCTTTATATTGCAAGTATGGCTTTAGTCCACGGCGGAACCGATAGTTTTAAGGATATAGCAGACAGCTATATTTCGGTTTGCATATGTACCGGGATTATGATCGCGGGATTTGTTTTGAGCTTTTTTAGGTTTAAATTTGCGGCGGGCGTAATAAGCGTAGTTCCCGAAATTTTCTTAATACCAGTTTTCGGAGTTGGATTGAGGGATAGCCTCGGCTTTATGGGCTTTAAAACCTCCTTTTACTGGCGCCACTTAGCGCCCCTTGCAATTCTCATAATACTTATGACAGCGATAACCATTATCGCATTAAGGGCTAAATTAAAGACCGAAAAGCAGTATAAAAAGGTTACGGATAACCTTTATAAGCTATATAAGGAAAGCGGAGCGGACCTTTCAGACGAACAATGGGAGGAATTTTTAGTAAATTACGAC
>CAJGCQ010000007.1 GCA_904501875.1 Clostridiaceae bacterium
ACACAAATAATTTTATCACATATGAATTAACTATGCAAGAGTTTAATTTAAAAAAGATGAGAAGATGATTAAATTTTTATACTGACTTCTCCTGAGGAGAGAAGTGTTTCCTCACCATTCGGATATTTTACCCTAAGATGACAATTTTCGTCAATATCAAGGGCAAGGGCGGGAGATGAACCCGAAGATGATATGATATTAACTTGTTTGCCGAGAACTATACAGCGCTCACGGTAAGCTTTAAGATATTTTCGCTCGGAAATATCCTTGTAGTACTTAAAAAAGCTTTCAAGCACAGCCGCAGTAAGCTTACTGCGAAGTCCGTCATTTTGCTCCTTAAAGATTGCTCCTGCGATATCTTTAATTTCATCGGGGAAACCGCCCTTTGGCTCATAGGCATTAAGACCTATTCCTATAACTGCGTAATCAAGAGTGCCGCTTTCTATGTTAAGTGAGGCTTCGGTAAGTATTCCGCAGATTTTTTTACCATCAATAAGCACATCATTAACCCATTTAATATCCGTTTTCCTGCCGCTTAAATTCTCTGCCGCTTCTGCTACTGCAGCCGCAGCAGCTGTGGTTATAAGCACGGCGTTTTCGGCGGGAATACTCGGGCGAAGCAAAATACTCATATAAATACCGCTGTCTGAAGGGGAGAAGAAGCTCCGCTGAAATCGGCCTCTTCCCGCAGTTTGCTTAAGGGCTATTAAAACCGTCCCCTCGGGTGCGCCTAAAGCGGCTTTTTCTTTTAATAAGGCGTTTGTAGAGGTGACGGTTTCCTTTACCTTGATATCAAGCTTCCCTTTAAGCTCGGTTAGATTATTTTCAATTTCGGAAGGGGAGAGAATATCGCCGCTATTCATTAAGCGGTAGCCTCTGTTGGTTACGGACTCTATATTATAGCCCTCCTTTTTAAGGGAGGAAACCGCCTTCCAAATGGCATTTCGGCTGACACCTAAAAGCTTTGCGGTGTCTTCACCCGAAAGATAATCCCTGCCGCAGGCTTGAAGCAGCGGCAGTAAGCGTTCTTTGACTGACATTTTTATCACCTAAATTGAAGTTGCGGTTTCAAGGGCAAGCTTTATCATATCGGTAAAGGAGCTTTGTCTTTCCTCGGCGGTGGTTTCTTCGCCAGTTATAAGGGAATCGGAAACCGTGCAGATGCAGAGCGCCCGTTTTCCAGCCCTTGCGGCGTTCATATAAAGTGCCGCCGCCTCCATTTCAACCGCCAATACTCCCATTTTTGCCCAGAGAGACACAGGCTGTCTCCAATCGGGGAGCCCTTTACTGTCGCCGTAAAAGCGGTCGCTGGAAAGGACATTTCCTATATGACAGTTGAGACCTAAAGCCTTAGCCTTAGAAACTGCCTTTGTAAGCAGACCAAAATCGGCAATAGGGGAAAAGTCCCCGGGAAGACTGAATTGCTTTACAAAATTTGAATCGGTGCAGGCGGCCTGTGCCAAAACTATATCACGAAGCTTAACATCAGCACGGTAAGAGCCGGCAGAGCCCACCCGTATTATATTTTCAACACCGAAAAAATTGTAAAGCTCATAGGAATAAATACCGATTGAGGGCATACCCATACCGCTTGCCATTACAGAGATTTTTTCGCCCTTATAAAGTCCCGTGTAGCCCTGAACACCTCGGACATCATTTACAAGCTTTGCATTATTTAAGAAATTTTCGGCAATAAACCTTGAACGCAACGGGTCGCCCGGCATAAGCACGGTATCAGCAAAGTCCCCTTTTTCGGCGCCTATATGGGGTGTAGACATATAAATTCCGCCTTTCCTTTAGCAAAAGTATGGTTTGTCTCATATACTGTAACAAAATAATATATATCGGGAGTGTCAACTATGGAACATAATTTTCCCTGCCCGATTACGGGTGAAAAGGATTTAAAATATTACGAGGATTATCTTAAAAAAAGCGATAACAGGACAGAAAGCAGGGTGACGGTGGAAAGGGCAAGTAAATACAATGATATTTGCCTTACCGATACGGCATATATGCCCGCTTTTCTTAACACTATGGTGGGGAAGCTGGTACGGGTGGAGTCCCTTATAGGGGGCTGTCTTGAAAATCGAATAGGAATACTCTTAAATGTGGGAGCGGACTACATTGTACTCAAGCTTTATAGGTGCTGCAGTACAATGATTTGCGAAGCTTCCTCAATTAAATATATCACCGTCATTCACGATAACGATTTGAATAAATCGGGGCTTTTTTAAGCCCCGAAATACATATTATTTCAAAAATCCGTTAATAATCTGTTCCTCGGCCTCAGCTTCGGTAAGGCCTAAGGTCATAAGCTTTATAAGCTGGTCGCCCGCTATTTTGCCGATTGCCGCCTCATGAATAAGCGAAGCATCAATGCTGTTAGCGGTAATTTCGGGTATGGCGGTTACCTTGGCATTATCCATAATAATTGCATCGCACTCGGTATGACCGCTGCATACATTGTTTCCGTTGATTTTAGAAAGGAAACGCTGGAAGGAGTTGTCCTTTGCAACCGAGCGTGATACAACATTAGCACTGGAATTTTTACCGTCAAGGTCTACTGTAAAGTCGGTCTCTGCGGTTTGCCTGCCGTGGGTCATAATTTTTTCGTGTATCACAAGGGAAGCATCGTCAGAAAGGCGGGCCTTGGTTACACGGTTTGTGGAGTCAATACCCTTTATTTGGGCGGAATCCATTTCCATATAACCCCCCTCGGCGATATTTACAACGGTGGTGGGATTCATATTGTTTTCGCCGTTGCCGTCGCCCTCGCCGTAGTGCTTTTCGATGTATTTAACCTTGGCGTTTTTGCCCACAAAGAAGGTGTGAATACCGTCATGGCGGGATTCCTTTTCACCGCAGTTGTGTATTCCGCAACCTGCGATTATAGTTACATCGGCATTTTCACCGATTATAAAATCGTTATATACAAGGTCATTAATACCTGTTTCGCTGATAATTACGGGAATGTGTACAGTTTCGCCTACAGTTCCCGCTTTTATTATAATATCGATACCCGGGCGGTCGGTTTTGGTTTTAATGTCAATGTTTTCGGTTATATGGCGGTCGGCAAGCTGACCGTTAGACCTGATATTATATGCGCCGTAGGGTGAAGATTCCATATCGGCAATAATCTTTAAAAGTTCTAATTCCGTGCTGTTCATCAGTGCGCCCCCTTTACATTGTCGGCAAGTATTTTACAGCCGCTGTCAACTGTACCTAAAATCTCGGGCAGAATTTCATCCTTAGCGCCCGTAGCTCTAAGCTCGCCGTTACCTAAAACAACAATCTTGTCTGCAATATTAAGGATACGTTCCTGATGGGAAATTATGATAATACTTCCGCCTAAGGTATTGTGCATTTTTTCAAATACCTTAATTAAATTCCCAAAGCTCCAAAGGTCTATACCTGCCTCGGGCTCGTCAAAAATGGTGACCTTTGAAGAACGAGCGAGTACCGTGGCAATTTCTATTCTCTTAAGCTCGCCGCCCGAAAGGGAGGAGTTGACCTCACGGTTTATATAATCCCTTGCACAAAGACCCACCTGCGAAAGGTAGTCGCAGGCCTCATTAATCCCGATTTCCTTTCCTGAGGCAAGACCCATAAGGTCATAAACCGTAAGCCCTTTAAAGTGCACCGGCTGTTGAAATGCAAAGCTTATTCCTTTTTTTGCTCTCTCGGTAATGGAAAGGTGAGTAATATCCTCGCCGTCAAGCAGAATCTGTCCCGAAACGGGGGTGATTATTCCCGCAATAATCTTTGCAAGTGTAGATTTACCGCCGCCATTTGGACCTGTTATCACAACAAAGCTTTCGTCAATTTTAAGATTGATGTTTTTTAGAATTTCCTTTTCGCCCGTTTCGTTTTCGGCGCTGAAGGAAATATTTTTTAATTCTAACATTTTTTCCTCCGAGTTATTTTTTCCCTTTATATGATACCTTTTTTTTTCGATAAAATCAACTGTTTGGGCAAAAAAACGGAATTATTTTCTATTTTACAGCTCCTGAGCGTCAAAAAACTCCCGAAATTCCTCTCTAAAGCTTTTAAAGTAGCAACGTCCCACATGGAGCTGTTCACCATTTCTAAGGGTGACGGCATCTCTGTTATATCCTGAAATGTAATTAAAATTAACGACATATGCACGGTTTATTTTACCGAAATGTTGCTTCGGCAGTTCACAGTATACCCGTGCCATAGTTTTGCGGCAATGAATTTTTTTATTTCTAAGACTTATAAAACAATTCTTGTTATCCGCTTCAAGGTAGAATATCTCGTTTGCGCTCAGACAAAATGTGTCGCCGCCGTCCTTTATCAGAAGCGGACGGTTATCGCTTCGGTATTTAAAAAAATCGTCCAGAGTGGAGAACAGGAGGGATTTTTCAAGGGGCTTTAATAAAAATCGGAAGGGATTAACCTTAAAAGATTCGATTATAAACCCTTTATATGAGCTTAGGAAAATTATTGTGCAGGCAGGATTGCTCTCTCTTAAGATCCTTGCGGTTTCAAGTCCGTTCAAGTCACTTGTATTGTAGTCAAGTATAATTAGCTGATATTTAATTTTATTAATCAGCAGTTCACTCCCAGAAGAGTATTCCTCTACTAAAAGCTCTAATCCGTGCAGATTTGCATATTCGTATATAATTAGTTTTGTGGTTTTTATGGCAGAAGAGTCTGCGTCGCACAATGCTATTCTCATAATAATCACCATTTCTTTCCAAGACACAAAATGCGACGAATAATCAACCAAATGGTGATTATTATATCGCATCTGTTTCGGTTGCCTTTGTTAACAAAGGCGAGAAACAGGTGTCTTTATTATTTTTGGCGTGATTTTTCACGCTATTGCCTTCTTGAAAACCGAGCATTAAATTTTTTTGACTTATTTTGGCAATATTATACAATATATATTATTAAATGTCAATATATAACTTTTATCTACAAAAAAAGCATTATTTTTGCGTTTTGCTCCCTTTAAAGTACGGCTTACTCTCAAAAATATAATCTTTTCGCACTAAATATGTAAAATTCCCCAAGAGAGAAAGGCGGAAACTTTTTTATAAAATTTTTGCAATAAATAAGTTTACAAATCGACTGCCTTTTTCTTTCTGTAAGAGAAAGGGAGATTAATAATGTGTAACAGAGAGCTTTTGGATATTGCAAATGAGATTAAAAACAAGGATATGTCCCGCTTTTGTGAGATTTACGGGGCCTTTGCGGGGCTTATACACCATTTTGAAATTAAACTCGGATATGATGATGCGGGACAGGAGCTGACGGTTTTTTTACTGGAGCTTATATATTCCCTTGATACTGATAAATTTTTATCGGATGATACAGAGCAGCTTAACAGATATATTGCCGCCTCTATACGAAACAAATACATTGCGCTTTCAAAGAAAAAACACAGACATATGCTTGAATTGTGCGAGCTATACGACAGAGCTTACTGCACAGAGGAGCTTGAAGGCTCTCTTACTCTTGGGGATGCAATGAGACAGCTTAATGAAAGGCAGAGAGTGTCGCTGATTTTAAAGTACATATACGGTTATTCCGATGCGGAAATAGCAGGGAGACTCGGTATAACAAGACAGGCGGTAAACCGCCTTGAAAGGCGGGGACTTGAAATTTTAAAGGAGTATTTGCGTTTACAATAAAACGAGGCTGTCTTAAGACAGCCTCGCTCGGTTTATGAAATTCTGACCTTGGTCCAAAGTGACTCGTAATGGTTTCTGATTTCAGGGTCCAAATCGTGATAATACTGTGTTTTGATTTTGAATTCTTCAGGTGGGTAAAGTATGGGGTCATCCTTAAAGGAATATTCCTCATTGTTTATAACAGAAGTATTAGGTGAAGCATAGCAGATATATTCTGCATTTGCCAAAGCAACCTCGGGCTCTAACAGGAAGTTTATATAAATCATAGCCGCATCATAGTTTTGTGCGGTTTGAGGCACACAAACAGAATCTACAAAAATGTTTGTACCTTCCTTTGGGTAAACGAATTCAAGGTCATCATTTGCCTCTTTCATGGTGTAAAAATCACCTGCATAATAAGGAGCAAGGGCGGCGTTGCCCGATTCCATTTTATTAAATACCTCGTCCATAACCCTTGCCTGTAACACCTTATTTTGTTCAATAAGCTTATCTGCGGCTTTAGTCCAGTCATCCTTATTACTGCTGTTGATATCAAGCCCCAAAGCAAACTGTGCTATTCCGAAGGCGTCTCTTGAGTTGTTAAAGGTAAGGATATTTCCGGCATATCGGCTGTCGAATAAAACCTCCCAGCTGTCAGGCTTTTCGGTAACGATTTTTGAGTTATAAATAAGTCCTACCATTCCTACATTATAAGGTACGGAATACTCATTATTTGGGTCGAAATAAAGATTTTTATAGCTTTCGTCAATATATGAGTAGTTTGAAATTTTAGAAAAATCCAACTTTTTAAGCATATTTTCCTTAATCATTCGGTGTATCATATAATCTGACGGAATAATTATATCATAAGCAGAGGAGCCTGCCTTGATTTTTGCATACATTTCTTCGTTGCTTTCGAAGTAGCTGTAATTAACCTTAATTCCTGTAAGCTTTTCGAATGCGGCGTTGACATCGAGTGTGTCATCTGTGCCGTCGGAAATGTATTCTCCCCAGTTGTACACATTAAGTGTGGTACCCGCAAGGTCTCTGTTGTATTCGGACACAACTGCGGTGCTGGTGTTTTTAAGATTGCGGCTTATAAGGGATATACCCGTCATTGCGGCAACGATAACTACACAAACCGCAACCGAAGCCATTTTCATAAGACGGGGCCTGAGCTTTGATTTTTTGTTTTCGCTCTTGGAAAGATTTACGAGTATAAGCAGTATCAGAACGGTTAAAAAGATTATGGTAGAAAGGGCGTACATAGTCGGTTTAACCGTTTTTTTGGTCATTGAATAAATGCGGATAGGCAGGGTTTGGAAGGCTGTTCCCGATGTAAAGTAGCTTATAACGAAATCGTCAAGCGAGAGGGTAAAGGACATTATAAAGCCTGTAAAAATTCCGGGGTAGATTGCAGGTAAAACAACCTTTAAAAATGCCTTGACAGGGGTACATCCCAAATCCTCGGCCGCTTCGGACAGATGGGAATCTGTTTGCTTTAATTTAGGTAGTACATTGAGTATAACATAGGGCAGGTTAAAGGTTATATGGGCACAAAGCACTGTTCCAAAGCCTAAAGCCTCTTTTTTGCCCACCAAGCTTGCCATAAATACAAACAAAAGCATAAGTGAGACACCTGTTACAATTTCGGGTGTCATCATAGGGATGTTTGTAACGGTGGTCATAGTGGTTTTTAAAATGCCCTTTTTCATTTTGTATATTCCCACAGCCGCAACAGTACCCAATACAGTTGCTATAACAGCCGAAAGCACGGCTAAAATAAGGGTGTTTTGTAGGGCGGAAATAGATTCACTGTCATAAAGCAGCTGTTCGTACCATTTAAGGGAGAAACCCTCAAAAACAGAGGTGCTGCTTGAGCTGTTAAAGGAAAAAAAGGTCATTACCAAAAGCGGTGCATATAAGAACACTAACATTAAGGCGATAAATATTTTACGGAGAATGCTCATATCATAACACCTCCACTGTCAGAATCGCCGAATTTATTCATTATGGCAATACTTATAATAATGAATATCATAAGCACCAAAGACATTGAAGCACCTAACGGATAGTTGGGTATTTTAAACTGGGTTTCAATAATATCGCCCACTAAAAGTATCATTCCGTTACCGAGCTTTTGCGAGATGTAGAATGTGCTGATAGAGGGGACAAAGACCATGGTAATACCCGAAAGAACGCCGGGTATACTTAAAGGCACAACAACCCTTTTAAGCTTGGAAAAGGCATTTGAGCCCAAATCCTCCGCCGCTTCGAGAAGAGAATTATCTATTTTTGAAATGGTGGTGTAAATAGGTAAAATCATATATGGGATATAGTCGTATACCATACCGAGTATTACGGCACCCGGAGTCCCCATTAATTTAATGCTTCCGAATCCCAAGAGGTTAAGCAATCTGTTTAAAACACCGTTGTTATCCAAAATCACGGTCCAAGAATAGGTTTTTATAAGCAGATTCATCCACATGGGAAGCATAACAAGCAGAACCATCATTTTTTGAGAGCTTACAGAGGATTTTGTTAAGAAGTAGGCGAAAGGGTAGGCTAGCAACAGGCAGATTGCCGTTGCAACCAAAGCATATATTATTGAGGTTATAAAAACGCCCTTATACTGTGCTAATTCATATATGTTTGCAAAGGTGAAACCGCCGTCTTGGTCTAAAAAAGTATAGTAAAGAACAATAAACAGCGGGACAATAATAAATATTGCCGACCATACAGCACAGGGGGCATTAAGCAACCTCTTGCCTAAAGAAGTTTTCATTTTGCCGCTTCCTCCGCCATTTCGTTCATTTCGTCCATTTCCTCGCTGTAGGAGGAATAGTCACCGTAAAGTCCCGAATACCTGGACTTTTTCATTATATGAATAGCGTCAGGCTCAATATAGAGACCTACATTATCCCCTACAAAATGCTCGTCGGTAGTTTGAATCATCCACTTAAAGCCGCCGATGTCAACAATAATCTCGTAATGCACACCTAAGAATGCCACCGAGGTAACCTGTCCCTTAAGCATTCCTTTTTCGGGGGCTACAATATCCACATCCTCGGGGCGCACCACAACATCGACCAACTCATTTTCGGCAAAACCCTTATCAAGACAGTCGAATTTCTGCCCTGAAAATTCAACAAAATAATCCCGAAGCATGTTACCGTCTACAATGTTTGATTCGCCGATAAAGTCCGCCACAAAGGCGTTCTGCGGTTCATTATATATATCCTGCGGAGAGCCCACCTGCTGGATTTTACCGCCGTCCATTACCACTACTCGGTCGGACATAGTAAGGGCTTCCTCTTGGTCGTGGGTTACGAATATAAATGTAATCCCCAACTGCTGCTGAATCTTTTTTAGCTCCTTTTGCATATCCTTACGAAGCTTTAAATCGAGTGCGGCGAGGGGCTCGTCAAGAAGCAGTACCTTCGGGTGATTGGCGATAGCTCTGGCTATAGCAACCCTTTGCTGCTGACCGCCCGAAAGGGTGTCAATATGACGCTTTTCAAGCCCCGCTAAGTTTACGAGTCTTAACATCTCCGCAACCTTTTCCTTGATTTCCTTTTCGGGGCGTTTTTTCACCCGCAGACCGAAAGCGATGTTTTCATAAACATTAAGGTGCGGAAACAGCGCATAACGCTGAAAAATGGTGTTTACCTGCCGTTTGTAGGAAGGAACACCATTGATTTTTTCGCCTCCAAACAAAACATCGCCCGAATCAGGCTCCAAAAAGCCTGCGATAAGCCTTAAGGTTGTGGTCTTTCCGCAACCCGACGGTCCCAACAGAGTGATAAACTCCTTATCCTTGATTTCAAGGTTTAGTCCGTCCAAGACCTGCTCGCCGTCAAAAGCGACCGAAATGTTTTTTAGCTCTACGATATTTTCTTTTTCCATAAAAGCATCCCCCTTTGTTCAACACTCAAATGTCGACACAAGAATAATATTCCGATTTTTACGGCAAAGTGCGTGCCGCAAAATCTACCCTGTGCGATACCCGCAGCTTCTTCGTAATATGCCCTGAACAAAGGGTTTTTCATAGTTTTCTGAAGTGCTTCACACCCCGAAACTACGGCATAAAATCTGAAACCGCTCTCTACACAGATGCCTTCATTAAACATATTAAGTTTTTTATGTTCAACTAATTAAAGACTATACAATGAAAAGCTTTAAATGTCAAGTATAATTTGCGTTTTTTCTACAGTTTTCTAATGAATTTTGAGCTGAATTTTGAAAAACTCTTAAATGCTCGTTTTTTCTCGTTTTTCCTCAGAAATACTCGCTTTTTGAAAAAATCGGAAAATTAGGGCTTTGCTTCATAAAAATGTTGATGTATTTTATTATTTATGATATAATTGTCTATAAATATAATGTCATATTATGCTTTGGAGGCAGAGCCTTGAGAATTTTAGGCATAGACCCGGGTTACGCAACGATAGGCTACGGTGTTGTGGATTACGATAAAAACCGCTTCAAAACCGTAGGCTTCGGCGCTATCACAACTGCGGCGGGCGTTCCTTTCCCGAAGAGAATTAAGGATATATATAACGATATGATAACCGTTATTGAAAGGTTTAAGCCTGATGAAATGTCGGTTGAAAAGCTTTATTTTAATACCAACACCACAACGGCTATTGATGTAGCCCAGGCGAGGGGCGTGATAGTGCTTGCCGCCGAAAACAGCGGTATTCCTGTTTTTGAGTACACACCGCTTCAGGTAAAGCAGTCTATAACGGGATACGGCAGAGCAGAAAAACGGCAGGTTATGGAAATGGTTAAGAGCTTTTTAAATTTACAAAAGGTTCCCAAGCCCGACGACACCGCCGATGCGCTGGCTTTAGCCGTTTGCCACGGGCATTATTCGGGCTCGGCTTATTCAAAACTTTGGAGTGAAAATAAATGATATCATCTTTAAGAGGCAGGCTTATTTATACAGATAATACCTCCGCTGTGGTTGAGTGCGGCGGGGTTGGGTTTCGCTGTGCCGTAACAAAAAACACCCTTTATAAGCTCCCGCAAAAGGGGGAAGAGATTTTTCTTTACACTTATCTTGCGGTACGTGAGGACGCACTTGATTTGTATGGCTTTTTTGAGGAAGAGGAACTAAACGCCTTTAAGCTTATAACCTCGGTTAACGGAGTGGGCGCTAAAATAGGAATATCGATGCTTTCGGAGTTTAGCGCTTCAAGCCTTACCGTTTACATAGCAAGCGGAGACGCAAAGGCGCTTACAGCTGCGGCGGGTGTGGGTATTAAGCTTGCACAAAGGATTGTGCTTGAGTTAAAGGATAAGGTGGGCTCACTCGAAATCGATAACGGCATAGATTTAAGGGCGGTTGGTAACGCTACCGTAAACGGAAATTCGGCTGAAGCAGTTGCGGCGCTTGTGTCCCTTGGCTATACAAAGTCGGAAGCTTCTTTAGCCGTTGGTAAGCTTGACCAAACGCTATCTGCCGAGGAACTCATTAAACAGGCACTTAAAACTCTTGCAAGGGGGATATAATTCTTGATTGAGCAGGAAATGGATTTTGAAAACCGCATAGTCTCGCCTGAGTATAATTACAACGAGGACGATGCGGAATTAAGCCTTAGACCTAAATCTTTAAATGAATATATCGGGCAGGGTAAGGTTAAGGAAAATTTAAGTATATATATTAAGGCGGCTTTGGGCCGTCACGAAACGCTTGACCATGTTTTGCTTTACGGTCCTCCGGGGCTTGGTAAAACCACCCTTTCGGGTATTATTGCAAAGGAAATGGGGGTAAACCTGCGGGTCACCTCGGGTCCCGCTATCGAAAAGCAGGGGGACTTGGTGGCGATACTCACCTCACTTAACGAGGGTGATGTGCTCTTTATTGACGAGATACACCGCCTTTCCCGCAATGTTGAGGAAATTCTGTACCCCGCTATGGAGGACTTTTCCCTTGATATAATTCTCGGTAAAGGCCCCTCCGCCCGTTCCATAAGGCTTGATGTGCCCCACTTTACCCTTGTAGGGGCCACAACCCGTTCGGGTCAGCTTACAGCACCGCTTCGAGACCGTTTCGGCGTACTGTTAAGGCTGGAACTTTACTCTCCCGAGGATTTGGCGAAGATTATCACCCGTTCTGCGGGGATACTGGGTATCGGCATTGAAAGGGACGGAGCTTTGGAAATAGCTTCACGCTCACGGGGAACACCTCGAATTGCAAACCGCCTTTTAAAGCGTGTGCGGGATATTGCCGAGGTCGAGTATAACGGCGAAATCACCGAGGAGGTGGCGAGAGCCGCACTTACAAGGTTTGAAATTGATGAATTGGGACTTGACGATTTCGACCGCAAAATGCTTACCACCATTATTAATAATTATCAAGGCGGCCCTGTGGGGCTTGACACCTTGGCGGCGGCGTTGGGCGAGGAATCGGTCACTATTGAAGATGTTTACGAGCCTTACTTAATGCAGATAGGCTTTTTAACAAGGACTGCGCGGGGCAGATGCGTAACGGCTCTTGCTTATGACCATTTAGGTATTCCGCGGGGCGGGGAAAGCTCCGCTCAGCAAACTATATTTTAAAGAATATAAGGAGAGAAAATTATGGGAAGATTATTCGGAACAGACGGGGCGAGAGGTATTGCCAATAAAGAGCTAACCTGCGAGCTTGCTACAAATATAGGCAGAGCAGCGGCGTATGTGCTGACCGAGAAGACCACCGAAAAGCCCAAGGTGCTTATCGGCAAGGATACCCGTGTTTCTTCAAATATGCTTGAAATGGCACTTGCGGCAGGGCTTTGCTCGGTTGGTGCCGATGTTGTGCTTGTGGGCTTTGTACCTACACCTGCTGTTGCGTATCTTGTAAAGGATAGGCAGGCCGATGCGGGAATTATGATTTCCGCATCCCACAATCCCTGCGAATATAACGGAATTAAGATATTTGATTCCAACGGCTTTAAGCTGCCCGACGCTTTGGAGGAGAAAATTGAGGCGCTTGTGCTTGACGATATGAGCCCTATTGAGTTCCCCGTGGGCGGAGATGTCGGCAGTGTATTTATGCGCTACGACTACGTTGATTTGTATATTGACCACCTTGCAGAGTCGGTAAACGCTGACCTTTCGGGGCTTAAGATTGCTATTGACTGCGCAAACGGCTGTGCGTCCTACACCGCCGAAAAGCTGTTTACAAGGCTCGGAGCTCAGGTACATATGATGCACGACAGCCCGAACGGCGTAAATATTAACGCCCGTTGCGGCTCTACACATATGGACGACCTCGTTGACTATGTAAACGGCCACGAGGTTGATTTAGGCCTTGCGTTTGACGGCGACTCCGACCGCTGTTTGGCTCTCGATGAGAACGGAAAGCTTATTGACGGCGACCGTATGATAGCCGTTTTTGCGCTTGATATGAAAAACCGAGGCGTTTTAAAGGACGAAACCGCCGTTGTTACGGTTATGACCAACTTGGGCTTTAAGCATTTTGCGGAGCATAACGGAATTGCCGTGAAAGAGACCAAGGTAGGCGACCGCTATGTGCTTGAGGAAATGGTAAAGCATGATTATAAGATAGGCGGCGAGCAGTCGGGACATATTATATTCAGAGACTTTGCTACAACAGGGGACGGTCAGCTTTCGGGCGCAATATTAGCGGCTATTCTTAAAAGAAGCGGAAAATCCGCCTCGGCGGTTGCCTCAGTTATGACGGTATTACCCCAGACCCTCGTTAATATCAAAGCTCCCGCCGAGCTTAAGGCAAAGCTTGACACAGACGAAGATATTAAAAATACTATTGAAAATGTTAAAAAGACCTTGGGCAGCCGAGGCAGAATTTTGGTAAGGGCGTCGGGAACCGAGCCCCTTATACGCGTAATGCTTGAGGGCGAGAATATTGCCGAGATTAAGAGCCTTGCAAAGAATGTTGCAAAGGTTATTGAAGGGAAGGCTTAAATGAGAACCGTCACGGACTTTGACGATTACGAGCTTATAGACGCCGATTCGGGCGAAAGGCTTGAACGCTGGAAAAATATTGTGCTTATTCGCCCCGACCCGCAGATAATATGGTCGGGCGAAAGAAGGGACAGCCGCTGGAAAACCGCAAACGCAGTTTATCACCGTTCCCAGAGCGGCGGCGGGCGTTGGGAGGTGTTAAAACCTGTACCCGATGTTTGGAGCGTAAATTACGAGGGGCTTACCTTCCGCTTAAAACCGATGGGCTTTAAGCACACAGGTCTTTTCCCCGAGCAGGCGGTCAACTGGACTTTAGCAAGACAGCTTATAGAAAAGGAAAACCGACAGCTTTCGGTATTAAACCTTTTTGCTTACACGGGAGCGGCGACCCTTGCCTGCTTAAAGGCGGGGGCAAAGGTCACCCATGTTGATGCCTCAAAGGGTATGGTGCAGTGGGCAAAGGAAAATGCTGCGGCCAGCGGGCTTGCTGAAGCCCCTGTGCGCTGGCTTGTAGACGACTGCTTAAAGTTTGTAAAGCGGGAGATACGGCGGGGAAACAAGTATGATGCGGTGATAATGGACCCGCCCTCCTACGGCAGAGGGCCTGACGGGGAGGTTTGGAAGCTTGAACAGCAGTTGGCGGAGCTTTTAAGTGAAACGGGAAAGCTTCTTTCAGATAATGCGGCGTTCTTCTTTCTAAACTCTTATACAGGCGGGCTTTCCCCCACAATACTGAATTTTATGGTACAGCGGTATGTTGTGAAAGACCGAGGAGGAAAGGTTTATACCGATGAAATAGGACTTCATATTTCGGATAAAGGGATAAGCCTGCCTGCGGGCAATACTACGATTTGGACAAGGTAAAATGGACTGCATAATTAGTGTAAAAAACGTGACATATGAATACAAGAACGAGGACGCTTACAGGGGCGAAGAAGCCGTGGTTGCCGCCGTCAAGGATTTAAGCCTTGAAATCGAGCGGGGCAGTTTTACGGTAATACTCGGTCACAACGGCTCGGGCAAATCCACCCTTGCGAAAATGCTTAACGGCCTTAATAAGCCCACCTCGGGCGATATTTTTGTGGACGGAATAAACACAAAGGACGAGGAAAGGGAAATTGAGGTAAAGAGCAAGGTCGGAATGGTATTTCAAAACCCCGATAATCAGATAATCGCTTCTATAGTTGAGGAAGATGTAGCTTTCGGGCCTGAAAACTTAGGCGTGCCGCCAAAGGAGATTAAGGAGCGGGTTAACGATGCTCTTAAATCGGTGGGTATGCTGGATTTTAAGGAGTCCACGCCCCACAGGCTTTCGGGAGGACAAAAGCAGCGAATAGCCATAGCGGGAATAATTGCTATGCAGCCGGAGTGCCTTGTGCTTGACGAGCCCACCGCTATGTTAGACCCCAAAGGCAGGGCAGAGATAATCGAAACCCTTATAAGGCTTAATAAGGAAAAGGGCATTACCGTGGTGCTTATCACCCACTATATGGAGGAGGCGCAGAACGCCGACCGAGTGCTGGTTATGAACGATGGCGAGATTATCGCAGACGATGTACCGAAGGTGATTTTTTCGGATGTAGAGAGGCTTAAAAAGGTGGGTCTTGATGTTCCGCAGACCGCTGAGCTTCTGTATAATTTAAAGAAAAACGGATTTTGCGTGGATACCCATGCGCTTTCAATCAAAGAGGCAGCCGAGGAAATAATTAAGGCGCTTCATTCGGAGGAGTAGGAATTTGTCAGTATTAGAGGTTAAAAATCTTACCCATACCTACAGCGGAAATACACCCTTCGTCAACGATGCGGTAAGCGGAGTAAGTTTTTCAGTCGAAAAGGGCGAAATAATAGGTATTATCGGCCATACGGGTTCGGGTAAGTCAACCCTTGTTCAGCACCTGAACGGGCTTTTAAAGCCGACAGATGGCGAAATTTTTATAAACGGAGAAAATATTTGGGATAACCTAAAGGAAATAAGAAAGGTCCGCTCAAAGGTGGGGCTTGTTTTCCAGTACCCCGAATATCAGCTTTTTGAGGAAACGGTGTTTGCAGATATCGCCTTTGGCCCTAAAAATATGGGGCTTTCGGGGGACGAGCTAAAGACAAGAGTCCTTGAAACCTGTAAAATAATAGGAGTAAAGGACGAGTTTCTTGAAAAATCGCCCTTTGATTTGTCGGGCGGTGAAAAGCGCAGAGTAGCTATTGCGGGGGTTATGGCAATGAGACCCGAGGTTATCGTCTTTGACGAGCCGACGGCAGGCCTTGACCCAAAAGGGCGGGAAAATGTGATGAGCATTATCGCCGATTACCGGAATGCTACAGGGGCTACCGTAATAATAATCTCCCACAGTATGGAGGATATGGCGCTTGTTGCGGACAGGCTTATGGTTATGAATAACGGAAAACTTGAAATGTGCGACACAGTGGAAAATGTCTTTAAAAACGGGGACAGGCTAAGGGCAATCGGGCTTAATGTGCCTATCGTGACAAGGGTTTTCGATGAGCTGAAAAAAGCGGGTATTACCCTTCCTGATGATGTCTTCACAGTAAGCCGTGCTGTCGAGGTTTTAAAGCAGATAAAGGCAGGTGGCGGCGATGCTTAGAGATATTACCTTCGGTCAGTATTACGAGAGCCACTCGCTAATTCATAAAACCGACCCGAGAATTAAAATAATACTTCTAATACTGCTTATTGTTTTTATTTTTCTCGCAAAAAACGGCTTTGCACTTGGGTTTGCGGTGCTTTCGGTAATAACGATAATGCTTATTACCAAAATACCCTTAAAGCTTTATTTTAAAAATATGAAGGCTATTTTGCCTGTGATTATATTCACCGCTGTATTAAACCTTTTTTACGGCGAGAGCGGTAAGGTGCTCCTATCCTTTTGGAAGCTGCAAATCACGACAGACGGTGTAAGCCGTGCGGTATTTATGGCTACAAGGATAATTCTGCTTATATTTATAAGCTCTGCGCTTACCTATACCACCACGCCTAACGACCTTACCGATGCTATAGAAAGGCTTTTAAGTCCCCTTAAATTTATCGGTCTTAAAAATGCGGTGCATACCCTTGCTATGATGATGACAATAGCATTAAGGTTTATCCCGACCCTTATTGAGGAAGCCGAAAAGATAATGAACGCCCAAAAGGCGAGGGGGGCAGACCTTGAAAACGGAAAGTTTACCGAACGGGTAAAGGCACTTATACCTATATTAATACCTCTGCTCATCTCCTCTGTAAGGCGTGCGTATGAGCTTGCCGAGGCGATGGAGTGCCGCTGTTACAACGGCGGAGAGGGCAGAACCCGTATGAGGCAGATGCATCTGGCTTTTCGGGACTTTGCAGTTTTAGGAGCTTCGCTGATTATCTGCGGAGGAATTTTAACCTTAAATATACTTCTTTAAAGGCAGGTGCCGTTAATGAAAAGAATTTTACTTACAATTTCATATGACGGTACGGCTTATCACGGCTGGCAGGTTCAGCCAAACGGAATTACCGTACAGGAGACGGTGCAGAACGCTCTTAATGAGCTTTTAGGCAAAAAAACCGCTTTAACGGGCTGCAGCCGCACCGATGCGGGGGTACACGCAAGGGAGTTTTGCTGTCACCTTGACTGTGACGAAAAATTCCCCGAAAGCGCCTTTTTAAAGGGGCTTGACGCCTTGCTTCCCAATGATATTTCGGTTAAGGCGGCAAGGGAAGTGCCGCCAGACTTTCACGCAAGGTATAACGCAAAGGGTAAAACCTATGCTTATTATATTTTAAACAGCACACTCAGCGACCCGTTTTTATCAAGGTACACTTGGCGGATTGAAAGAAGCCTTGATTTAGAGCGGATAAATGCTTTTTGTAAGGAAATTATCGGCACCCACGATTTTTACGCCTTTTCTTCCTCGGGCAGAACGGTGGAGAATACCGTAAGAACCATAAAAGAATGTTATGCCGTGGGTGAAGGCGATAAAGTGATTTTAAAAATTACCGCCAACGGCTTCCTATATAATATGGTGCGTATTATCGTAGGCACGGCGGTTGCCGTGTCCGACGGTAAAATAGAGCCTTTGTTTACAAAAGAAATTTTAAATTCACAAAACCGAGCTCTTGCGGGGCAAACCGCCCCGCCGCAGGGATTGTTTTTAGAAAAAGTATGGTATTAGGTGGGTAGTATATGCCTGATTACAAAAAGAAAAAGGTGAATAGGCTAAGGGGTGCGCCGAAACCTAAAAAGGCAAAGCATTCGGCAATGCCCGAAAATGAAGATATCGTTATGACGCACACGCCCGCTAAAAGGCGGAGTGCGCCGAAAAAGGCCGAAAAGCCCCTTTCAAATATGCGGGTGGTAAACGGCAACAAGCTTGAGAGGAAACGAAAGCTTAGTATTTCCTTTTCTGCGGTAGCAGTTGTGGCGATAATAACTATCGTTCTTCATTTGATTTTGCCTGTGGGAATATTTGAAAATGTGCAGAATCTTTCCGCCCTTATAGGCTCGGGGAGCTATCCTGCCGATATAAACAGTGCCGAGGTTTTAAATGCCGTTTCACGGGGGAATTACTATTATGTCCTTACCGATACAAGGCTTAGCGCATACTCGAACGGCGGCAAGGAAATTTATTCCTATTCCCACGGATTTGAAAATCCTGTGCTTAAAACATCAAAAACCCGTGCAATGATTTTTTCTCAGGGCGGAAACGAGGCGTATATATATAACCTCGCCAATATAAAAAGCACGATTAGCACCGAAAAGGAAATAATTACGGCAAATATTTCCGATTCGGGCACCTATGCTCTTGTAACCCGCTCTGATTCGTATGCTTCGGTAGTAAGTGTTTACAACAAAAATAACAAGCTTGTTTACGAGTGGTATTCCTCGGAGGATACAGTAAACAATGTGGCGATTTCTCCGAGCGGCAAAAAAATAGCTGTCTCCGCATTTAATGCAACCTCGGGTGATTACAGAGCAAAGCTAAATGTTTTAACCTTCGATTCGGCAACCCCCGAATATACTGAAAGCTATTCCGGTTTGCCGGTTTACGGCATTGAGGCTGTGTCTAATGCGAGATTTTCGGTTATTACAGAAAACGGCATTCAGTTTATAAAATGGTCTAATTTCAAAAAAGCCGAGTATAAAAATGATTACTCGGCGGCTATGTTCAGGTCTTCATCCGGTCGAAGCGTAGCGGTTTTCAACCGCTCAAGCGACAAAACCGATAACCGTATAGCGGTCTTTAATTCAAAAGGCAGACTTAAAGGCGAATTTGAATTTAAGGGAATTATAAGTGATATTGAAATCAAAGGCGGGCATATTTATTGTATAAGTGACACCTATGCTTATCTTCTTTCCGAAAACGGAGAGGTTTTGAGAAAAGCCGAATGCGGCTTCGGAGCGGTAAGGATAAGTGTTACGGGTACAAATTCAGTAGCAGTAATAACCGACAATCAAATTTACAGAATACAGCTTGAACGGTAGGAGTTATAAAAAATGAGTATTATTCTTGATTTAATAGTATTGGCGATTATTGTTTTAACGGTTTTAATTTCAGCTAAACGGGGTTTTGTAAGAACTGCGGTTGAATTGGTAGGCTTTATTGCCGCTGTTTTCATTTCGTTTACAATCAGTACACCACTTGCTAACACTACATATGATAAAATAATTGAGCCTTCGATTGTATCCTCGGTTACCTCTGCGGCAGGTACCGTAATGGAGAATTCCGCCGTAGCCGAAGTTGACGGCTTGTGGGACGGAATGCCTACTTGGATAAGAAACGGCATTGAAAAGTCGGGAGTTTCAAAGGAGAGTTTTGACGGGATCATTACCTCAAACATAGGAAACGGTGTTCAGTCAACGGTTGAAACTGCCTCGCAGAGCGTTATAAAGCCCGTTGTTACGGGCACGCTTTCCCTTATTTATCAGGTGATTTTCCTTATAGTTTTCCTGGCACTTGTAAAGCCCCTTGCCAAGCTTATAAACAAGCTTTTCTCTTTCAGTATAATCGGTACTGCAAACCGTGTGTTAGGCGGAGTAGTCGGCATTCCTAAAGGTATAATATACGCTATCGCCTTCTGCCTTATAATTATGCTGATAGTGTCCTTTACAGGAAAAGGATTTTTAATATTCACGGGTGAGGCGATGGAAAAATCCCGCTTTTTCTCTTTTATTAATTCACTTAGGCTTATTTAAGCCAAGTATTTTATAAACCCTTTAAGGAGACAGATATGAAACTTTGCTCAAAATGCAAAAAGCGCCCTGCGGTGGTTTTCGTGTCGGACGCTATGAACCCAAACGCCGAGCCTAACGGGCTTTGCCTTGTCTGCGCTAAGGAATTAGGCATTAAGCCTATTGACGATATGCTCAAGAAAATGAATATTTCCGATGAGGATATCGAGCAGATGAGCGAGCAGTTTATGGACTTAATGCCTATGGGCGAGGACGGCGAGCCCGACGACGAGGCGCTTAACGACGAGACCTTCGACTTAGGCACGGCTCCCGCAATACCGATGTTTAACAAGCTTTTTGGTAACCTTATGAACGGAACGAATCATGAAAAGAAAACAGAAGATGTTAAGGAAAGCGGGGAGAAAAAGCAGAAGAAAAAACGCCGCCGCTTTATGGAGCAGTACTGCTTGAATCTTACTGACAAGGCAAGGGCAGGGCAGATTGATGCTATAATCGGTAGGGATAAGGAGCTATACCGCACTATTCAGATTTTGTCCCGCCGCACTAAAAACAACCCCTGCCTTATAGGTGAACCGGGCGTGGGCAAAACCGCTATTGCAGAGGGGCTTGCCCTTAAAATAGCAAAGGGTGACGCTCCCGCAAGACTTCTTGATAAGGAAATTTATCTTCTTGACCTTACGGGACTTGTGGCGGGCACCCAGTTTAGAGGTCAGTTTGAAAGCCGAGTTAAAGGTCTTGTGGAAGAGGTAAAAAGTGCGGGAAACATTATTCTTTTTATTGACGAAATTCATAACCTTGTGGGTGCAGGTGACTCGGCGGAGGGGTCTATGAATGCGGCAAACATCTTAAAGCCCGCTCTTTCAAGAGGTGAAATTCAGGTTATAGGCGCTACTACATTCAAGGAGTACCGCAAGTATATTGAAAAGGATGCGGCCCTTGAACGCCGTTTCCAGCCTGTCACAGTTGAGGAGCCTTCCCTTGCCGAGGCAGAGGAAGTGCTTATGGGCGTTAAGGGCTATTACGAGGGCTTCCACGGAGTGACCGTGCCCGATGATATTGTTAAAAAGGCGGTCTTACTGTCGGAGCGGTATGTAACCGACCGTTATCTGCCCGATAAGGCTATCGACCTTTTGGACGAGGCCTGCGCCTGTGCCAGCCTTGCAAACAAGGCGGTTGACGAGCTTTATACCGCCAATAAAAAGATTGCCGAATATTCCGTTGAGCTTGAAAACCTCGAAAGTGAGATTGAGAACCCCGATTATGAAAAGCAGGCAATGGTTAAAGCGGAGCTTGAAAAATATAAAAATATTGCCGAGGGACTGTATGAGCCTGCGTCTCATAACACCGTAACCGACGGGGATATTGCAAAGGTTATTGAGCTTTGGACGGGGATCCCCGCATCTAAGGTTCAGGAAAGCGACCTTAAAAAGCTTGCAAATCTTGAAGAAGCGCTTAATATGCGGATAATAGGACAGGAGGAGGCAACAAGGCTTGTGGCCTCGGCGGTCAAGCGATCAAGGGTTCATACAAGCAATCTTCGCCGTCCTGCATCCTTTATATTTGTAGGGCCTACGGGGGTGGGCAAAACCGCACTTGTAAAGGTCCTGTCTGAACAGCTTTTTGATACCCCCGAAACCCTTATCCGTCTTGATATGTCGGAATTTATGGAGAAGCACTCGGTCTCCCGCATAATAGGTGCCCCTCCCGGATATGTAGGTTACGATGAGGCGGGTCAGCTCACCGAAAAGGTGCGCAGAAAGCCCTATTCGGTTGTGCTATTTGACGAGATTGAAAAGGCTCACCCTGATGTATTAAATGTGCTTTTGCAGATTTTGGACGACGGCAGAATTACCGATGCGCAGGGAAGAACGGTTAATTTTGAAAACACCATTGTTGTTATGACCTCGAATGCTGGCAGCGAAAGGGCGGAAAATCTCTTGGGTTTTGGTAGAACTCAGGCAGACGCATCAAAAGAAAAAGCCTTAAAGGCACTTGAAGGCTTTTTACGCCCTGAATTCATTGCCCGTGTTGATGAGATAGTGGTATTTAATCCTCTGTCTGTAGAATCGCTCTCAAAAATCGGTGCTATAATGCTTGACGAGCTAAAGGACTCCCTTAAAGAAAGGCTTATTGAATTTTCTTATGACGAGGGCGTTTGCAAATATCTCGCCGATAAATGCGGCGGTGGAAAGCGGGGAGCAAGGGAACTGCGCAATATTATACGCCGTGAGATTGAAAATAAGGCAGTTGATATAATCGTTGAAAAGGGCGAGGGCAACCTAAAGAAGCTTACGGTTACCGCCGACTCCGAAATTAGGATATCCGCCGAGTAAATCCACCCTTAAAATTGTGAAAATATATAAATATTCGGGGATAAATCAGTTTAATTTATTGCTGAATATAAAAATATCACTTTTTTTAAAAAAAGCCTTTATTTTTCTGTAAAAAATTGTTATAATAGGTTGGATACCTATGGAATTGGGTATTAAAAAAGTTAATATTGGATAATATCCATAAAAAATTAGGAGGTTGATTCTTGATGAGTCAAAAGTTCGTTTATCTCTTTAAAGAAGGCGACGCAAGCATGCGTGAGCTTCTCGGCGGCAAGGGTGCTAACCTTGCAGAAATGACCAAAATCGGTCTTCCTGTTCCTCAAGGTTTCACTGTTTCTACTGAAGCTTGCACACAGTACTACGAAGATGGTAGAAAAATTAATGATGACATCCAGGCACAAATCATGGAAGGCATCGACAAGATGGAAGAAATCACCGGCAAGAAATTCGGCGATAAGAAGAATCCTCTTCTCGTTTCTGTTCGTTCAGGTGCTCGTGCATCTATGCCCGGTATGATGGATACTATCCTCAACCTCGGTCTTAATGAAGACGTTGTTGAAACAATGGCTGAAATGTCAGGTAATGCTCGTTGGGCATACGACTGCTACAGAAGATTTATTCAAATGTATTCAGACGTTGTTATGGAAGTTGGTAAGAAGTATTTCGAAGAACTTATCGACAAAATGAAAGAAGAAAAAGGCGTTACTC
>CAJGCQ010000008.1 GCA_904501875.1 Clostridiaceae bacterium
ATCCTTCGCCAAATCATAAAGCTCAGGGATTACATTATAGTTAAGCGCTCCCCCAAGCTCCTTTGAAAGAAAGGTATTCTCCATTGATTCGAGGTATATATAAATCAAATTCCGTTTCTCTTCGGGGAATGTGAGCTTTACATCGGAAGGTTTAACATATTCGGTTTCGATAAATTTACAGTCAGACAGTAATCCTTTAAACCACGGCCACAAGCCGACGCAGGCAAATGCCTCAGCAATCAAAACCGCGCTTAATACAACCGAAACAATTACAGAGACCCGCTTTTTAAAAGGGTAAAGTCTTAGCTTTAGCTTATCTCTAAAGGTAATGAACAGCGCAGACCCCTTCAAATCAAAAAGCAGGATAAACAGCGTGATTACAGAAAACAGCAAAGCGGGGGCAAGGGCGCCTTTAAGGTAATTTTGTACTAACTCTGTCGCCACTCCGCCTATATCCGAAAAAAGCGTAAAGAGTATAGCGTCAAACCCTATATCCCCGTATTTTTCATGACACCACACTGCGGAAAAATACGCAAGAAACGAAACTGCCACCAAAATACCGATAAAAATACTGCAAGCATTCTTCGCCGTTCTGCCGGCAACCTTTTTGTTCTTCATTCCTTGGTCACCTTAACATTCTTTTTGAGAAGAACTGCAAAAAAAGCAATCAATATTGCTGACGGCACGGCAATTATCATATAATTAAGGGCCGCCGACGGAGTCATATCCCACCCCAAAGACATATCTGCGGTTTTAAAAAGATATTTCTTAACAACTGCGCAGATACAGTTGACCGCAATATTACCGGCCACATACAAATAAACGGTACTTTTTACCGAAAGCCGTGTTTTCATCAGGTGCTCATAAATGCAAACCGTGATAATTGCGGGAAAGAAAAGTGCTGTAAATACAAGCATATATATTCTCCTTGACACAATTTTTCTCATTCATAACAGCAGTCTAAATTTAAGACAGCCTAAAGAATGAAAGCTTTTATATATTTTATAATGTACACATAAAAAAGTCAAAGAAAATTTTTGGGCTTTGTGTCATTTTTTTGTCTTTTCTGTACTTTTCTGTCGATTGGTCGGATTATCACGGTCGGTTTCAATTATTTCCTTATTAAAACCCTGCGCAATAGCTGGATACATATTTTCGGTATCAGAGGTCGCCTGTATTTCATATGTGCCGTAGCGGTTAACCATTTCAAAGGCGGTTTCGGGCATTCCGCCGAAGGGCTCGGACGAAATATCATTAACAGGCAGTCTCTTTTTTCTGTTCTTTTCAGACATTTTCACACCTCCCTTTTTTACAGTATACCCGAAAAAATGCCCCTAAGCGTTTGACATAAACAATTATATGTGTTATACTTATACGAGCTATTTCAAGGACATATCGGAGGAATAAAAATGCTGGATATTAAATTTATTTGTGAAAATCCCGAGCTTGTTAAAGAAAACATTAAGAAAAAATTTAAAGATAATAAGCTTCCCCTTGTAGACGAGGTTATTTCCCTTTACGGCGAGAAATGCGATGCCAACAACCGAGCTAACGAGCTTCGTGCCAACCGCAATAAGGTAAGTAAGCAGATAGGTATGCTTATGGGTCAGGGCAAGCGTGAGGAAGCCGAGGAAATGAAAAAGCTTGTAAACGAGCAAGCCGAAGAATTAAAGGCTCTTGAGGCTAAAGAAGACGAGCTTTCAAAAAAGGTCCTTGAAATTCAGATGAAGATTCCGAACATCGTTGATGAAAGCGTCCCTGTCGGCAAGGACGACAGCGAAAATGTGGAGGTTAAGCAGTACGGCGAGCAGTCCCATCCCGATTTTGAAATCCCCTACCATACCGACATTATGCAGTTGTTTGATGGTATCGATAAAGACGCCGCAGGCAGAGTTGGGGGCGAAGGCTTCTACTATCTTATGGGAGATATTGCCCGTCTTCACTCGGCGGTGCTTGCCTACGCACGGGATTTTATGATTGACAAGGGCTTTACCTACTGCATACCGCCCTATATGATTAGGAGCAAGGTTGTAACAGGCGTTATGAGCTTTGAGGAAATGGACGCTATGATGTATAAGATTGAGGGTGAGGACCTCTATCTTATCGGCACATCGGAGCACTCTATGATAGGCAAGTTTATAGATACTATAACCCCCGAGGAAAAGCTTCCCCTCACCCTTACAAGCTATTCCCCCTGCTTCCGCAAGGAAAAGGGTGCCCACGGCATTGAAGAGCGCGGAATTTACAGAATCCACCAGTTTGAAAAACAGGAAATGATAGTCATCTGTAAGCCTGAGGAAAGTATGGAATGGTTCAATAAAATGTGGAGCTATTCGGTAGAACTTTTCCGCAGTATGGATATTCCCGTACGCACCCTTGAATGTTGCTCAGGCGACCTTGCCGACCTAAAGGTTAAGTCATACGATGTTGAGGCGTGGAGTCCCAAGCAACAGAAGTATTTCGAGGTTTGCTCCTGTTCTAACTTAGGCGACGCTCAGGCAAGAAGACTGGGTATTAAGGTTAAGGGCGCAGACGGCAAAAAGTACCTTGCACACACCCTAAACAACACAGTTGTAGCACCGCCCAGAATGCTTATTGCATTCCTTGAAAACAATCTCCGCTTTGACGGCGAGCATTATAGCTTTGTAATTCCTAAAGCCCTTCAGCCTTATATGGGTGGCAAAACGATCATCACCTCGGATAAAAAACTTTGATTTTCGCATTACAAAGGCAGGACAGCTTAAAGCCGTCCTGCCTTTTAACATATACGCGGTTATAAACCCCGTCGTCTAATGTCTAATTCACATTCCGCAAAATTTGAACATATTATGTAGTGTTAAAATTTATTTGATTAATTTAAGGAAAGACAGGCAAAAATATAATTAGCCTGACGGACAGATGATTTCCGTCATTCATAATTACAATCGGAGTGTGAAATAGTAATGAATATCAAGCGAGGAGATATTTACTATGCCGATTTAAGTCCGGTAGTAGGCTCTGAGCAGGGCGGCATTAGACCCGTACTTATAGTCCAAAACGATGTCGGCAACAGATACAGTCCCACCGTTATAGCCGCCGCAATAACCAGCCAGCGAGAGAAAACAAACCTTCCCACCCATATTTCGGTCAATGCCGACGGCTGCGGGCTTGCAAAGGATTCTATTGTACTGCTTGAGCAGGTCCGAACCATAGACAAGCAGAGACTTAAAGAAAAAATGGGCTGTCTCGACACAGGTTCTATGGGGCTTGTGGACAAGGCGCTTTCGGTAAGCTTCGGACTTGGCGGCACGGTAGGGTGACAAGAATAAAATGCAAAGGAGCTGCCCTGCAGGGCGGCTCCTTTATTATATAAACAGCAGAAAGCACAAACGCCTTACCTTTACTGCCTTATCCTTTGCAAAGCGCTTTTTTCAAGCCTTGATACCTGCGCTTGGGAAATGCCGATTTCTTGAGAAACCTCCATTTGTGTCTTGCCCTGCATAAAACGCAGGGACAAAATATGCTTTTCCCGCTCGCTTAAATTCTTTATTGCCTCTTTAAGGGCGATTTCGTCAAGCCAGTTTCGGTCATCGTTGTTATCCCCCACTTGGTCTAATACATATATCGTGTCGCCGCCGTCAGAATAAACCGGGTCATAAAGCGAAATTGGGCTTACAATACTTTCGAGGGCTATTACAACATCTTCTACTGGGATTTCCAACTCCCTTGCAATTTCCTGCACGGTAGGCTCATTCTGATTCTTGCTTGTAAGCCGCTCCTTAACCTGCATTGCCTTATACGCCGTGTCCTTTATAGAACGGCTAACCCGTATTGAATTGTTGTCCCTTAAATACCGCCTGATTTCCCCTATTATCATCGGAACGGCGTAGGTTGAAAAGCGAACATTTTGAGTTATATCAAAATTATCTATTGATTTAATAAGGCCTATACAGCCCACCTGAAACAAATCGTCAAGATTTTCGCCCCTGCCCGTAAAGCGCTGAATAACGCTTAAAACAAGCCTCAAATTTCCGTTTATCAGCTTGTCCCGTGCCGACTTATCACCGGATTTAACCTTCTTTAAAAGCTCCTCCTTTTCTTTTTCCTTTAAAAGCGGCAGTTTTGAGGTATCGACCCCGCATATAATTACCTTGTTGTTATACATAACGGCACCTCCGTAATTCCTAATAAAATTATTACCGTTATATATAGCCAATAAACTCAAATTATTTTTTTCTTTTCGACAAATTTCACTTGCATTCGCTTTATAAAAGTACATATAAACGGAGCCGTCTTTAATTTTGACAGCTCCGTAATGATTTAATATAAAAATTTTTAAGAAGTTCCTCTAAGTACCCTGCTCGTAGACCTTGCCGTCCTTCATAACAAGTGTGCAGTCGGCGTCCCGTATAGTTGAGAGTCTGTGCGCCACAACAAAGGAAGTTCTACCCTCCATAAGCCTCAAAAAGGCGTCTTGCACCTTAATTTCGGTGCGGGTATCGATTGAGGAGGTTGCTTCGTCAAGTATCAGCATCGGCGGCTTCATAAGCATTACCCTTGCAATACACAAAAGCTGGCGTTCACCCTCCGAAAGACCGTCATCATCGCCGATTACGGTATCGTACCCGTTTTTAAGCCGCTTTATAAAGCCGTGGGCACGAGCGGCCTTGGCGGCGGCGATTATCTCTTCATCGGTAGCATCAGGCTTGCCGAAAGCGATATTCTCCCTTACCGTACCCTTTTTTATCCATGTGTCCTGAAGCACCATTCCGAAATGGGTTCTAAGGCTCTCCCTCGTGATATTCTTAATATCCTCACCGTCTATGGTTATACTGCCGTTATCAACATCATAAAATCGTAGCAGCAGATTTATAAGGGTGGTTTTTCCGCAACCCGTGGGACCTACCACCGCAATTTTTTTACCCGCAGGGGCAAAAAAGTTAAAGCCCTCAATAAGTCGTTTATTTTTATCGTATGAAAAGGCAACATTATTAAAGGCAACATTACCTTTAGGATTATCAAGCGACTTGTTTCCGCTATCGGAGACTTCGGGTTGTTCATCAATAAGCTCAAAAATTCTATCGGCACAGGCAAGCGCATTTTGAAGCTCGGTTATAACCCCAGAAATCTCGTTAAAGGGCTTTGTGTACTGGTTTGAATAAGCAAGAAAGCTCACAAATCCGCCCACAGTCATTATACCGTTCGCCGCAAAAATTCCGCCCACAAGCCCCACAACCGCATAAATTATATTGTTAATAAACCTCGTTGTAGGGTTGGTAAGGGATGAAAAGAATATCGCCTTTAAGGAATAATGGCGCAGTCTTTCATTAATCTCATCAAAATTCCGCACGGTTTTTTGCTCCTTAGAGAATGCCTGAACGGTCTTTTGATTTGTTATCATTTCATTTATAAAGGCGGTCTGCTCGCCTCTGGTTTCCGACTGTTTTTTAAACATATCGTAGCTTCTCTTGGCTATAAACCGTGCGACAAAGAGGGAAAGCGGAGTTAACACTACCACCGCTAACGCCAAAAGGGGAGAAATGATAAGCATAAACACAAGGGTGACAATAATCGTCACAACACCTGTAAAGAGCTGTGAAAAACCTAAAATCAAGCCGTCCGCAAACTGTTCTGCATCGGCGATTACACGACTTACAATGTCACCGTGGGGGTGTGTATCAGCAAAGGCAACAGGAAGCCTTTGCAGATGTGAAAATGCACGATCCCTAAGCTCACGCACGGTATTGTAGGCTATGCGGTTGTCAATGACCGTCTTAAGCCAATTAAGCACCGCACTTAAAACAGCGCAGATTAAAATGCCCAAAAGGGCTTTTTTTATTACAGAGAAATTCACCCCGCCCACAGCGGCTATTCCATCAATGGCGTTACCCGCAAGCACGGGAATATAAAGGGTTAAAATAACGCTTGCCACCGATATTATAAGCGATAAAATAAGGGACACCTTAAAGCGGCTGATAACCGACAAAACCCGTTTTAAAACCGATTTGTTTTTCATATACTCACCGCCTCGCTTTCAAGCTGTGAAGCACAGATTTCTTTGTAAACCTGACAGGTATTTAACAGCTCCTCGTTTGTGCCGATGCCGACCAGCTCGCCCTCGTCAAGCACGACGATAACATCGGCGTTCCTTATAGCCGAAACCCGCTGTGAAATGGTTATAACAGTAGTTGAAAAAGCAGTGTTTTTTAAGGCATTGTCAAGCGCCGCACTTGTTGCATAGTCAAGGGCGCTTGCCGAATCGTCAAGTATTAGTATTGGGGGTTTTCTGACTATTGCACGGGCTATTGTCATTCGCTGTCTCTGCCCGCCGGAAAGGTTTTTGCCCCCCTGTTCAAGTAAGAAATCAAGCTGTCCCGTCTTGTCAAGTACCATCTGACTAGCCTGTGCGGTATCAAGTGCCTGCCATATTTCTTCGTCGGTAGCGTCAGGTTTTCCGAAGCGGACATTATCCCTCACCGTACCCTTAAAGAGCACCTTTTTCTGGGAAACCACGCCTATTTTATTTCTAAGTGCGGCAGTATCGTACTGCTTTACATCAACCCCGTCAACAAGCACGCTGCCGCCGGTCACATCGTAAAACCTCGGTATCAAATTTACAAGGGAGCTTTTGCCTGAGCCTGTGGAGCCGATAATGCCAATGGTTTGCCCACGCTTTATTTTAAGATTGATATTGCTAAGGGCGTTTTCGCCCCCACCGTAGGAAAGGCTTGCGTTATTAAATTCAACTATATAGGGGTTATTTCGGTCGCCCTCGGTTATATTGCCCGAGGTCATATTGGGTTCAATATCAAGCACCGACTGTATACGGTTTCCGCAGGCAATCGCCTTTGTGACGGAGATTATAAGATTTGCAAGCTTTACAAGCTCAACCAAAATCTGTGACATATAGTTATACTGCGCCACAACATCACCGCTTGTCGCCAAGCCGATATTCACCCTTAATCCGCCGATATATATTATTACAATTATCGCTATATTGATTACAAGCACGGTCACGGGATTTAAAAATGCAGAAATTTTGCCCACCGCAATCTGCATATTAGAAAGCGCACGGTTTTGCGCATTAAAATCCGAGATTTCTTCCTGTTCCTTGCAAAAAGCACGCACCACTCGAGAGCCCGAAAGGTTTTCACGGGTTTTTGCAAGTACCCCGTCAAGCTTTTGCTGTACCTTGCGGTAAAGGGGGATACATATAAGGGTTATTGAAAAAATTATAACAGCAAGTATCGGTACGGCTACCGCAAAAACAAGGGCGGTAGACACATCTACCGAGAATGCCATTATCATTGCACCGAAGACGACAATTGGAGAACGCAAAACAAGACGAAAGGTAAGATTTACCCCCGACTGCACCTGATTAATATCCCCCGTAAGCCTTGTTATAAGGGTCGGTGCCCCCAGCTCGTCAAGCTGTGAAAAAGAAAGCTTCTCTATATGGGAGAATAGTGCGTGCTTCACCTTAGCGGAAAAGCCCACTGCGGCTTTAGCGGCAAAATACTGCGCCGCAACAGCACAGACAAGTCCCAACACCGCAAAAATTCCCAGCACGCCGCACATTTTTAAAATATAGGCCTTATCCCCGCCCGCAATTCCGTTATCGATAATCGCCGCCACAACAAGCGGCACAATAAGCTCGAAAACTGCCTCGGTCAGCTTGAATAACGGAGCTAAAATACTTTCTTTTTTATAGTGCTTTAAATACTTTAACAGTTTAAACATATATCAATCCCCGATAAATAATAACATTATTGTTTTCCCTTTTCAAGTCCCTATGCCGAATTATTGAAAAATATTAATCCCACACCCATTTATTAAATAAAAATAGGTGCGGGATTAATTAATTATTTTAATTTCCCATATTCTCCAATGCGCATTTACAGCATTGCAGAACCAATAAATTAAAGGAAATATTATTATCGGTTGCCGTTTTATTGAGCTTCTCAAACAAAGGCTCGGTAAAACGGACAGTCCTCGCCACATTTGCGATCTTAAATCTTAATTATTAATCAAGAAAATCCTCGTTTAAGGTTACGCCGAATTCTGTTGCGATAGCTTTGAGGTTGTCATCGGTGATGGTCTGGCGGATTCCCTGACCGCAGGAAAGCGCCTTAACATAAATTTCCGCCGCCTTTTCGATTGTGTGCATAAGTCCGAAGGTAATGTCAAAATCAGGACCTGAGCAGAAAAGACCGTGATGCGCCCAAACCGCCGCATCAAACTTCTTCATAAGCTCACTTGTTGCAAGGGCGATATCCGCACCGCCTGGCACCATCCACTGAACAACGCCTACACCGCCGGGGAAAACCACGGGGCACTCGGTAGCGCTCTGCCAAAGCGCCCTTGTAATATCCTTAGAGGTAAGGGGAAGCACATATGTAAGTGCGATTATATTAGCAGGGTGGGCATGGTAAATAACCCTGTACTCCCCGTTTGTAGCCGCCTTGCGAACGCTGTGATTCATAAAGTGGCTGGGGAACTCGCTTGTGGGTCTGCCGCCCTTTTCAAGACCCCAGACAATACGGTAACTGTCGCCTGCGTCATTGATTTCTACAATACAAATATTGTCCTGCGGAGCTAAAATTACATTGCGAAAGAACTTGCCCGAGCCTGTGGCGATAAAGTACTCACCCTTTAAATTATCCGCCTTGACGCCCATATTTACCCACGGCTTATCTGCGGTGAAATAGGGGCGGCATTGTTCTACCTCCTCGGGTTTCATACGGTAGGTAAGGTTGCCGCCGTTGCGTTCGTGCCAGCCCTGATCCCAACCGTCGTTACACATACGGATATATTCTTTAATAACCTGAATATCAAGTATTCCCATTTAAATTAACCTCTCTTGTTTAAAACTTCGTCTTCGTATTTCTTAATTTCATTAAACCACTCGGGGCCTGCGGTAACACCTTCAACCTCGCAGTAATGCTCCCAAACATCTGCGAAGGGCAGCATTTTAGCCTCCTCCTGCATTACCATAAGCTCAGTGAACTTACCCTCGTCCTGAAGCTTTTTAAGGCTCTCGTTGGGCAGACACATAGCGTTAAGCAGAGCCTTCTGCCAGCTTCTAAATCCTACAGTCCAGGCGGAAATGCGGTTTATGCTGGCATCAAAGAAGTCCAGCGCCATATAAACCCTGTCAAGTGCGTCATTGCGGACAATTTCCTTAGCCATCTCCTTAGTTTCGTCATCAAGGAGTACTACATGGTCGGAATCCCAACGAACGCCTCTTGTAATATGTAACGCGAGCTCGGGGAAGAAGCAAAGGAGCGCCGAAATCTTATCCGAAACATACTCCTGCGGGTGGTAGTGACCGTTATCCATAAGGGGAAGGCAGCCTTTATGGGTTGCGGCAAAGCTTAGTGTAAACTCCGCACTGCCCGCTGTAAAGGACTCAACACCGATACCGAAAACCTTTGACTCAGCGCAGGGCTTAACCATAGCGGGGTCGTGGGGCTCGGAAAGGATTTCCTCGAACGCCTCTTTATACCTCATTCTCGGGCCCATTCTGTCGGCGGGGATATCCTTATATCCGTCCCCCGTCCAGATATTCATAACGCAGGGAACGCCCGTCTCCGTAGCAAAGTACTGAGAAATGCGGATACACGCCTTGCCGTGGTTAATCCAGAAGCGGCGTACTTCCTCATCGGGGCTTGAAAGGGTAAGCCCGTCCTTTACCATCGGGTGGGAGAAAAAGGTGGGGTTAAAGTCGATACCTATATTTCTCGCCTTGGCATATTCTACCCACTTTTTAAAGTGTTTGGGCTCTAATTTATCACGGTCGGCAAACTCGCCGTCCTCAAAAATTGCATAGCTCGCGTGAAGATTAATCTTTTTCTTGCCGGGGCAAAGGGACATCACCTTGTCCATATCCTGCATAAGCTGTTCGGGGGTGGTCGCCTTGCCGGGGTAGTTACCCGTTGTCAGAATACCGCCCGAAAGTGCGTCCTTACTGTCAAAGCCGCCTACATCGTCACCCTGCCAACAATGAAGAGCCACAGGCACCTCCCTTAGCATTGCGATTGCCGCATCAGTATCTACACCAAACTTAGCATAGCGTTGTTTTGCTTCCTCGTATCTTGTCATACCGTTACCTCCGTTTAATTATTTAACATATTTATTATAAATTATAACAAATAAAAAAACAAGGGCGTTTTTTAAAAAAGCGTCCTTGTTTTAAATCCCGAAACAAAGCCATTTATTGCTCACGGTTTTTGAATATTCCGTACTTTTTAACAGCCAAATAAAAGGGTAATCCGAAGGCGTAGCATACTATAAGCTCTCCAATACCCACCTCAAGACCAGAAATTACAAAGCCCCATAGCGTAAAGCCCTCAGGCAGGAAGAAAAATGCGATTTCAAGCCCTATTACCACCGCATTTATAATAACGGGCGGCAGCATTGCAAGAAGCGGCAATCCCCTGAATTTGATGTTCCTTAAATAATATGTAAGTATAGCCGCTATAAGGGTAGCCGCCGTGCCGAAAATCATATCAAGTACATTGAAAGAGCCGATATTTGCAATAAAGCACCCTATTGTAACCCCCGGAATAGCGGCGGAGGTGAATATCGGAAGCAGGGTTAAAACCTCCGAAATTCTAAGCTGTATAGGTCCGTACGCCAAATTGAAAATACTGCACAGATATGTAAGTCCCGCATAGGCGGCGGCGATAAGTGCACCTGTTACTATAAATTCGATTTTACTTTTTCGGTTTGCCATTTGGCTTTTCTCCCCTGAGACTTTTTTATTGTAGTTTTTTATAAAAATCCACCGCAAGACGGTCGCACCGCTCGTTTTCGGGGTGCCCTGCGTGACCCTTTACCCACCGGATTTCCACTTTGTGGGTTTCAAGTAAATTAAGCAGAGTCTCCCACAAATCGGCGTTAAGGGCAGGTTTTTTATCCGCCTTGCGCCAGTTGTTTTTCCGCCAAGACTCCGCCCAGCCCTTGCCTATGCCGTCCGCAACATATTTTGAGTCGGTCACAAGCCGTACCTCGCAGGGCTCTTTTAAAGCCTCAAGGGCCTTTATTACGGCGGTAAGCTCCATTCGGTTGTTGGTGGTCTGTTTTTCGCCGCCCGAAAGCTCCTTTTCTACCCCGTTATAGCGCAGTACCGCTCCCCAACCGCCGGGGCCGGGGTTGCCCGAGCAGGCGCCGTCGGTAAAAATATCAATATGCTTCATATGTTAATACTTTCTGTAACAGCCGATAACCTTGCCGATAACATGGGGGTCTTCGGGATAAATCGGTGAAAAATCGGGGTTCTCGGGCATAAAGATTATCTTCCCGTCCTTTATAAGCAGACGCTTAACCGTCGCATCGTCTCCGTCCATACCTATTACAATATCTCCGCTTCGGCAAGAGGCATCTTTATCGGCAACAATAATATCGCCGTCCAAAATACCTGCGTCCCGCATACTGAGACCCGAAACCCGCAGGGCGAAAAGCCCCTCTGCATCCTTTGACGGGTAAGGAATATAGTCTTCAATTTCCTCAATAGCAAGTATGGGCTGACCCGCCGTAATTTTCCCCACAACGGGAACCATTGCAGACTCATATTCCGTATCAAGCCGTATTGCCCTTGAGGACTTAGCGTCCCTTACTATATACCCCTCTTCCTCCAGAGCATTTAAAATTGCGTGGACGGTCGAGGTGGATTTAATACCTGTGGCGGCACATATTTCCCTTACTGTGGGCGGAAAGCCCGAGGACATTTCCTCCACAAGAAAGCGGTAAACCTTTTCCTGCTTTTCGGTAAGCGGTGTTTTCGACATCTTCCCGTCTCCTCCCGAACATTTATTCTTATTCATTATAGCATTCATTTGTTTTTATCGCAACCTTTTTTTGAAAATATTTCTATTACTCCCATAATAACAAGAAGTCCGCCGAAAAGCTTTGAAGTAAGCCTGCCCCCTAACAGGTCGGCAAAATATATGCCGACAGCCGCCCCCAAAAGCCCCCAAAGTGCAACTTTGAGCACCGTTTTCCATTTTATCTGCTTTTTTAGAGCGTAAACAATAACTGCAGCGATAGCGGTCGGGATAAAAAAGAGCAGATTTATCCCCTGCGATTTTAACTGCGGCGTGTCGGTAAAAAGCGAAAAATAGATTATAAGCACCGCTCCGCCGCCAAGCCCCATAGCGCCTATTATTCCCGAGAAAAGCCCTGCTAAAAGGGCAGCCCATTTCATCTTAAAAGCAGACGCACGCCTGCGTAAACCATAAAACCGCTGAAAATTCTTTTAAGCCATTTCGGCGAAATTTTTTTAAGGCAGTAGGTTCCAATAAGCGAGCCCACAAGCCCGCCCGGTATAAAAATAAGGCAATCGGAGAAGCGCACATAGCCCTTTATAAGGTAAAGCACGGCACTTAAAACTGTTATCGGCAGTATAACCGCAACCGCGTTCGCATGGGCTTGCTTTTGGCTGAGTCCTAATTTTTTGAGGAGCGGCACGGCTATCATTCCCCCACCCGCACCTAAAAGACCGTTTACAATTCCGACCGCAAGCCCTGCAGCGGCGGTCAGCAGATTATTTTTCTTAGAGGAAGTCAATTCAATCACCGATATCAGTTTTCCCGCAAACTGCAAAAATAAACCTTCATATTTGGGTATATTTTGCAAGCACAGCAATATTTGTCTATAAAATATGATATATTTTACTTGCAAAACTTCAATCAAATCTATATAATTAGTATAGAAAAGAAAGTGTGGGTAATGATGCGCATAACCATTTTTAACGAATTCGTGCACGAGAAAAAAGATGACGCCGTTAAGGAAATTTATCCAAACGGCATACACACAGCGTTAAAGGAACACCTTGAAGACGGAGAAATTACCGTTAACACCGTCACTCTTGACAGTGTTAATGATATTACCTGCGAGCTTTTGGCTGAGACCGATGTTATGCTCTGGTGGGGTCATCTGCAGCACGGAGATGTGCCCGATGAGGTGGCAAAGCGTGTGCAGAATGCGGTGCTTTCGGGTATGGGAATGATTTTCCTCCACTCCGCACACCATTCTAAGCCCTTTAAGCTTCTTATGGGTACCCCCTGTTCTTTAAGCTGGCGTGAGGACGGCGACCGAGAATATGTTTGGGTTTGCGACCCGTCCCACCCGATAGCGCAGGGAATCGACCGCTACATAAAGCTTGAACACGAGGAAACCTATTCCGAGCCCTTCAGCATACCCGAGCCTGACAAGCTTATATTTATAGGAAACTACGAAGGCGGCGAGGTATTCCGTGCGGGCTGCTGCTACAGACGTGGCTACGGCAAGATTTTCTACTTCCAGCCCGGTCACGAAAGCTACCCTACATATCACAATCCGCAGATTATAAAAGTTATTAAAAATGCTGTTCATTGGGCGTATTCCAATTACCGCAAGGAAATCGACTGCCCACACATTCAGAAAATTGAGGGATAATAATGAAGAAGAATTTTGCAGTAATAGGCTACGGCGGTCAGGGTGCGTGGCACACCCGCCAGATTTTGGTCAGCGAGGTTGCCGCACTTACGGGAGTTTATGATATCGACCCCGCTAAAAACGCCCTTGCAGAGAAAAACGGCATTCACGCATATTCCTCTTTCAAAGAGGTTTTAGCGGACAGTGCTGTGGAAACTGTTGTAATCGCCGTTCCCAATGATGACCACAAGGAGCTTGTTATAAAGTCCTTAGAGGCGGGTAAAAATGTCATTTGCGAAAAGCCGGTTGAAATGTCAGTTGCCGCATTTGACGAAATGACCGCCGCAGCGGATAAATCAGGTAAGCTTTTCACCGTTCACCAAAACAGACGGTGGGATGTTGACTACTTAGCAATGAAAAAGATTGTGGAATCAGGAGAAATAGGCGAGCTTATTAATATTGAGTCCCGCATTCACGGCTCAAGGGGTATTCCCAGCGACTGGCGCTGCACAAAGGCGCAGGGCGGCGGAATGATTCTCGACTGGGGCGTGCATCTTATCGACCAGATTCTTCAAATTATAAAGGAAAGAATCGTAAGGGTTTACTGCACCGAGACCCACATCACCAACTCCGAGGTGGACGACGGCTTTAAGCTTACAATCTACTTTGAAAGCGGAAAGACCGCCTATGTTGAGGTGGGTACATACAACTTTATCGCTATGCCCCGTTTTTATCTGCAATGCAAGAATGGCAGTGCAATCATTGAGGATTGGCAGAAAAATGCTCAGGTTGCCCGTATGAAGGCTTGGAACGAAAAAGAGGTACTCCCCGTTCAGACTGCCGCAGGCATCACCAAAACAATGGCGCCCCGTGATGAAATCACCCTTGATATGTATGAGGCGGAGCGCCCCGCAAGCGATGTTCACGATTTTTACCGCAATTTCTGCGCCGCACTTGAGGGCAAGGAAGAATCCGCAATTACACATAATGAAGTACGCCGTGTTATGCAGGTAATGGAGGCTTGTTTTGAGTCTTCTAAGAAAAAGCAAGCTCTTGAGGTAAATATATAATGATAAAGCTCGCAACCGTCGGCACAAGCGCAATAACCGAGAAATTCTTGTCTGCTTGCCGTTTGACGGGAAGATATGAGCTTCACACCGCCTATTCCCGAAGCCTTAAAAACGGTGAAAGTTTTGCAAAAGCGCAGGGCTTCAAGCATTATTCCGACGATTTAAGGGCTGTTGCCGAAAACCCCCAAACAGACACGGTTTACATAGCTACGCCTAATGTTTTTCACTATGAGCAAAGCCGTCTCTTCTTGGAAAAGGGCAAAAATGTTATATGTGAAAAGCCTATAACAACCGATTGTAAAAAGTATGATGAGCTGCTCGCCCTTGCAAATGAAAAGGGGCTTATATACGCCGAGGCGATTATGTCCCGACACACCGCAGGGCGTAAGGTTCTGCTTGATGCATTAAGCCAAATAGGCAAAATTTCGCAGGCGAGGATTGATTTTTGTCAGCTTTCAAGCCGATATGAGCAATTTACGAAGGGTGAAAAGGTAAATATTTTTGATATGTCACTTGCCGCAGGAACCCTTATGGATTTAGGGGTTTACTGCGTATATGCGGCGGTAGATTTATTAGGAGTACCGTACAGTGTATCAGCCTGTGCCGCCCTTGCTAATAACGGTACCGACCTTTCGGGCGGAGCGGTTTTAGGCTTTAAAGATTTTACAGCCGTGCTCTCCTACAGTAAAATCGGGCAGTCGGCTATAGGCTCGGAAATTGTGGGTGATAAGGGCGTTGTTAAAATCGGCTCTATCTCTCAGTACGCTGATATCTCCCTTGTAAAGGACGGTAAGGAAACCCTACTTTTAGAAACACCCGACCGTGCCGAGGTAATGCGGGGCGAGGCAGAAAAATTCGCAGATTATATTGAGAATAAGGACGCTTTTTTAAGCGATTACAAAAGCGTTTGTGAGCTAACCCACAATGTCCATTCTGTAATGGACTTGATAAAGCAAAGCGCAAAAATTAAATACCCGATAAAGGAGTGCAAATTATGAAGCTTGGAATCGTAAGCGCAATCTACGACGGATTTACCTTTGAGGAGGCTGTCGAAAACGCCGTAAAAAACGGCTGTGAATGTATGGAGGTTGCTTGCTGGCCGCAGGGCAAGGCGGAAAGGCGTTACGCAGGTGTAAGCCACATTGATGTGGATAACACCGCGGACGAGTATATCGCCTACATAAAGGATTTCTGTGCGAAAAAGGGAATTGAAATTTCCTCCCTCGCCTTTTATCCCAACACTATGGACGGAAACCTCGAAAAGAGAAATGCCGCTATAGAGCACCTTAAAAAGGTTATCAATATGAGCTCACTTTTAGGTGTTAATATGGTTACCACCTTTATCGGAAGGGACCAGACCAAAACCGTGGAAGAAAATCTTGAGCTCTTTAAAGAAATCTGGCCTCCTATTATCAAACTCGCCGAGGAAAAGGGTGTTCGGGTAGCTATTGAAAACTGCCCTATGCTTTTCGGAGCAGACCAGTGGCCCGGCGGACAGAATCTGTTTACCACCCCCGCCCTTTGGCGCAAGATGTTTGAATTGTTGCCCAGCGACAATTTCGGTATCAACTATGACCCGAGCCACTTTATCTGGCAGCAGATTGACTACATAAAGCCGCTTTATCAGTTTAAAGACAAGATTTTCCATGTTCACTTTAAGGATATTAAGCTTTATCCCGATAGATTAAACGAGGTGGGCATAATGGGCTATCCTCTGGATTATATGAGCCCCAAACTCCCGGGCCTCGGAGATGTTGACTGGGGCAAATATGTTTCCGCCCTTACTGACATTGGCTTTAACGGCTTTGCCTGCATTGAGGTTGAGGACAAGGCGTTTGAAAGCTCAAAGGAACGGATTTTAGATTCAGTTGCACTTAGCTGCCGCTATATGCGCCAGTTCGTGATATAATGGTTATACTTAGGCTGACGAGAGTCGAACCCGTCACGCCTGACAAATCTTAAATATCGAGTGAATTCAAATGAACATTCATTTGAATTCACAATAACCGATAAAATCGGTTTGTCGAAACGCTTTTTTCGTTTCGACATTCGATAGTAATTATAAAAAAATTTTTTGGAGGAAAAGAAAATGGCAATTGACATGAACAATTTCTCAAGCAACCAGTGTGAGGAGAGCGTTGTAACTGCTGGTAAAAAGCTTAGAATCGGCGTAATCGGTACCGGCGGAATTTCCGGCGCTCATATCACCACCTATAAGGCTCAACCCGATGCAGAGCTTGTTGCAGGTTGTGACCTTGTTCCCGGCAAGGCAGAAAAGAAATTTGCTGAGTGTGGGGTTGAGGGTGCAAAATTCTTCACCGATTACAAGGAAATGATCGACACAATGAACCTTGATGCGGTTTCGGTTTGTACCTATAACCGCACCCACGCAGAATGCACTATTTATGCGCTCGAGCACGGACTTCATGTGCTTCTTGAAAAGCCCATGACCGTAACCCTTGATGAGGCTATTGCAATCCGCAAGGCAGAGAAGAAGAGCGGTAAAATTGTATCCGTAGGCTTCCAGCCCCGTTTTGACGCAAATATGCAGATGATTAAGAAAATAGTGCAGTCGGGCGAGCTTGGCAGAGTATTCTATGCTCAGACAGGCGGCGGCCGCAGGCACGGTATTCCCGTAAGCTGGTCTGAAACCTTTATTGAAAACGATAAGGCAGGTCTTGGTGCTTTGGGCGACATCGGTTGCTATTCAATCGACCTTGTTATGAACGCTTTAGGCAATCCGAAGCCCTTAACCGTTTCGGGTACTGCTACCGATTATTTCGGCACCACACCCGAGGCTTATTCACAGGTTGGCAAGCCCGAATGCGCAAAGAAATTCAGCGTTGACGACTTTGCTTCTGCCTACATCCGTCTTGAGGGCGGCATAGTTCTTGACTTCCGCATTGCTTGGTATATGCACCTTGACACTCCGGGAGACACTATAATTATGGGTACAAAGGGCTCTTTGCGAGTACCGTCAACCGATTGCTGGAACGGCTCCTTCGATAAGCCTATGACCATTTATCACGATGTTGCAGGTGAACCTGTAGAGACTAAAATCCCGCTCCTCCCCGAGACCACTGACCTTTGGAACAGAAAGATTCGCTCCTTCCTTGATTCCATACACAACGGCACCGAGGCTCCGGTTCCCACAAGCCAGATCATCTACAATCAGGCTATTCTTTCAGGAATTCAGGACTCCAGCGAGTGCGGTCATGAAGTAGAGATTAATATCCCTGAAATCTAATTATAAAAATACCGACAGCCCCAAAGAGGGCTGTCGGAAATTAAAAGGAGAAATAAAATTATGTATGATTTCCCGATTGCTATACAGCTTTATTCTATAAGAGAGGATATGGCTGCCGATTTTGAGGGTACTCTTAAAAAGGTTAAGAAGTTAGGCTATGACGGCGTTGAATTTGCGGGACTTTGCGGTAAAACCGCCGCCGAGGTTAAAAAGCTTTGCGATGAGATAGGTCTTGTTCCGCTTTCTGCACACGTTCCTTACGACGAGCTTTTAAAGGGTGAGGAAACCTTTAAGACCTATGCCGAAATAGGCTGTAAATACATTGTTATCCCTTGGATTGGCGCAGAGTATCTCGCAGGCGGAGAGAAAAACGCAGAGTTTATAGAGAATGTCAAGAAATTCGGCGAGCTTGCAAACGCTAACGGTATGAAGCTTTGCTACCACAACCACGATTTTGAATTTGAAAAGGCAGACGGCGAATACAAGCTTGACCGTCTTTACAGCGACGTTTCAGCAGACCTGCTTTCAACCCAGCTTGATACCTGCTGGGTAAATGTAGGCGGCGAAAATCCCGCAGACTACATTCGCAAATACAACGGCAGAATTGAAATAATCCACCTTAAAGATTTTGTCGGAAGTAAGAGTGAAAATATGTACGGACTTATCGGTACTGATGGCAAGGAAGCTCCCAAAGAGGCTACAGAATTTGAACTGCGCCCCGTAGGCTGCGGTGTCCAGAACTTCCCCGCTATACTTGACGCATGCAAAGAGGTTAATGCAAACTGGGTTATTATAGAGCAGGATTCTCCCAGTATGGATAAAACTCCCCTTGAATGTGCCGAAATAAGTATCAATTACCTTAAATCTCTTTAAGCGCATTGTTCTTACTGCGGTATTCCGCAGGTGACATACCCATAATAAGCTTAAACGCACGGTTGAACGACCGTATCGTTCCGAAGCCGACATCCTCCGAGATGTCGGCTATTTTTGCGTCGGTTGCCCTTAAAAGGTTGCAGGCCTCGGAAATTCGCAAATTATTTATATATTCATTAAAATTCTGTTTAAGCCTATTATTGATTAAACGGGATATGTAGTACTTACTCAAATGCAGGCTTTCGGATACAGAATCAAGTGTTATGTCTCCATTAAAATTATGGGTGCAGAAATCAACAATATTATAGAAAGCAGAATTATTCTCAGTATCAACCGTTTTAAGTCTGAGCTTTGGCAAAATATAGCTTATAACAACATTAAGATAACCGCTTATTGCAGTGTTTTTATACTCGTCATCCAAAGCGCATATGCTCTCAAAAATATCCTTTAGTTTTCCATCATCTAAGGAAGTAAAGTAATTAATATCAGGCTTGCTTTTAGATATTTTTGAAGAAACATCATATAAAATATCCGGAGAAAAAACAAAAATCATAAATTCACCCCTGCTAACCGTTCGGTAATAATGAACTTGGTTAGGGAAGGCTATAAACATATCCCCCGCATTTAAGAGATAGCTGTTTTTATCGGCATATGCAACAGCTTTTCCTTTGCGCACATATATTATCTCAAGTTCCTTATGCAAATGGGCATAAGGAACCAAGCCGTTAGACATCGAGGTTTCTATTAACTGTGTTTTATTTTCGTAAATTACATCCATATATCTCACCGCCCACAATAATATAACATATATTAAACCTATTTTCAAGAAATTGTATGTGGCATTAAAATTTTACGGGAATATTATATTATTGAATATACTTTAGGGGGCGGGCAACACGAAAAACCTTAACACCATTAATGTAGGAGAATACGCCGAAATTGCCGAACTGCTGACCAAGGGCAGTATGCGCCGCCGTTTGCTTGATATTGGTCTTACCCCC
>CAJGCQ010000009.1 GCA_904501875.1 Clostridiaceae bacterium
GTCATTAACAATGCCAATAATTTTTTCATTTTCTTCTACCCCTTTGGTATTTAATAAATACATTATACTTTATTTCGATAAAGTTGTAAAGTGTTTTTTGAAAAAATAAGGCATTTTTATCCTAAAATGATAGAAATGCCTTGATAGGTTATATTAATTCTATTATTGCGGCGAGGTTTCCTCTTTTTCCGCCTGTAGCTCGGTGGGAGTGAAGCTCCTCACTGTTACAGCAGGTGCAAAGGTCGGCGATATCGATATTATCAGGGCTTATACCCGCATTTACAAGTATCTGCTTGTTAGCCTCCTTCAGGTCTAACATATATTTTCCGTTTTGCTTTGGAAAAACTATATCGCTAAGGTTCAGATAGGGAATTTTTTTAAATTCGCTTATAACGGGATCATCAACCTCGTAACAGCAAACGCCGATTGCGGGTCCGATAGCGGCGATAATGTCCCCCCGGTTACAGCCGTATTCATAAACCATTTTTTGAACCGTCACTTTGCCGATTTCCTTAACCGTGCCTCGCCACCCTGCGTGGGAGGTTGCAATCACCTTTTTTACGGGGTCGCAAAACAAAAGGGGAGTGCAGTCGGCATATTGCGTTACAAGCGCAACTCCGCTACAGTCGGTTATGAGCCCATCAACATCATTGAAAGATTCTTTAAAAATACCGGTTCCGCAGTCCTTTTCGGTGACCACTTTGACATTGTTTGTATGGGTCTGGCGGCTTAAAACAAGGTGATTTATATCAATTCCCACACAGCTGCAAAGCCGTTTGTAGTTCTCAATTACGCTTTCCCTTTTATCGCCGCCTGTAAGGCTTAGATTCATTGAGGAATACTGTCCCTCGCTTACGCCGCCTATTCTTGTTGAAAAGAGGTGATGCACCATGCCGCATTTTTCGAGTTTTGGAAATGCAATATATTTAACGCCGTTTTTGTCGTAAATATTAAGCGTTTTGCTTTTCATAAAGGTCTCCTTTTCGGGTCATCTCTTCTAACAGCAATCGGGAATTACGGATTAAACCGTTTGCATATTCCTCGCCTAATTTTTCGGTGATATGTTTAATGGCATTCTTCATTTGGGGTGGCCTGATATCTATGGAATGAGAATCAGTTGCTAAAAGATTTACATATCCCTTTTTTATGAGCTTTTCGGTTATCCTTTTGTAATACGGAGAAAAAAGGGAGGAGGCATTAACCTGCGTAGGTATATTTTCGCTTTTTACAAATTTTAACAGCTTCCTGAATGAGGGGGCTTTATAATACCTTTCTATGTGGGCGATTATGGGAATTATACCTGAGTTGTTTTTTAAATTTGCTATATCCTCAAAAAAAGAATCTGTTATGCAGTCATCGGTAAGCTCAAGCAGGAGATAATTTGAGCTGTTAAGGCGAAAATCGGTTACAGACTCACTTGTACCTAAATAGCGGAAGTATAAAACCTCGCATCCAAAATAAATACGAGGTAAATTTTTACCCTCTGCCGCAGAGCATAAAGCCGTATAAGCTTCTTCGGTGCGCATTTTAAATTCGTCAAGATTATCGGAATCGGGATAAAAATGAGGTGTTGCTATAACATCTGTGATTCCGTCTTCCTTCATCATTTCAAGAAGCTGTAAGGCCTCGTTTATATCCTTTGCACCGTCGTCTACAGCGGGGAGTATGTGTGAATGAATGTCAAATATAATAAATTCCTCCAAAATAGTAGAAACGGACAGCCGCGGAATAATAGGCGGCCGCCCGTCCTAAATTAATTGTAGTAAGAGCCGTAATATTTTTTACGATATCCGTTTTTGCTGAAATCAGTGCCGTTAAGTATAACACCAAGGATGTTAATATCGAGCTGTTTTGCACTTGCTACAGCACGGAAAAGCATCTCACGAGTTGTAAAGCCTGAGCGAACCACAAAGATAATGCCACCTGCCTTTTGAGCAATTACAAGTGAATCCGAAATGAGATTTACAGGCGGAGTATCAAGTATTATGTAATCGTATTTTTCGTTTAACTCATCAAGCAACTCGTCAAAAGAGGGATCGTTGAAAATTTCGGCGGCGTTCTGAGGTATAGGACCAACGGTCAAAATATCAAGCCTGGAATTATATTGCTGAACAGCTTCGCTGAAGGTTGAAACACCGGTTAAAACATTTATAATACCGTCATTGTTCTTCATTTTGAGCTTTGTGTGAACGGTGGGACGGTGTGTGTCGGCGTCAATAAGTAGCACTTTTTTGTTGATTTGTGAAAGAGAAATCGCAACATTAATTGAGGTAGTGGATTTACCGTCTGAAGGGTTCGGGCTTGAAATCACTACGGTTTTTTTATCTTGCTTTCCCAGCGCAGAAATCAGGTTGGTACGGATATTCTTGTACGCTTCGGAAACCGCAAATGGCACCTTTTTTAATGACTGGATCTCGTTATTTTCTTTTTCGGAGGAAACTGCAGAAACATCATTTTTATTTGACATTCGTAGACTCCTTCCTTGAATATCCATAGTATTTATTCTTATTTGCCGCCGCAGATGAAAAATCAGGAATATTGCCTAAAACGGTTAAATCATAATTATTCTTAATTTCATCTTCGCTTTTTATAGTTGTATTAAATAATGATATGATAAAAATGATTGCATAGGATAATACCGCACCTGCCATTGCAGCGACAAATACGGTTCTGGAGGTTTGGGGATAAATTTTTACCGCTCTGTCAGCAGTTGTGGTTACAGACGCTGTAGAACCGGGAATAAATTTCGCAATATAGTCTGGAACAATCTCTAAAAAGTTATTAACAAGAGTTTGAGCCTCCTCAGGTGCATCGGCGGAGAAAGAAACATCAATAAAGAGTGTGTCTTCATTGCGCTGCTTGACTGTGGCCCTGTTCATTAAATTTGCATATGAATATTTGTTACCCAATTCAGAAGCGAGTTGCTTATAAATATCATTAGTATTGAGAATATCAATGATTGTATTAGAGAGCAGAAGCGATGCAGAAATATCCGAACCGCTTACCTTTTTCGAGGTTGTGTCGCTCGCAGTTTGTGCCGAGATATCGCTGATAATCGCACCGTTTGTAACAACGATGGAACCTGTTGAAGAATACCTTGGTTCGGCAACAAAATTGCAGTAAGAATACGCAACAATTGCGGCGACTAAGGCTACGGTAATCAAGATATAGATATATTTTAATGCAAGCTTGAGAAGATCCACTAAAGATATGTTATTCACAGTATAACACTTACTCCTTTCAATAATTACAACTCATTATAACCTATTTTCGAGAATATTGCAATAGCAATTTTTAAGTTTATTAAAAGAACTGTAAACATTCTCATAAGAGTTGTAGCAATCCTTATAAACCTCAATAATGCAGGAGCCGTTAAAACCCTTGCTTTTAAGCACCGAAAAAAAGTTTTCAAAATCGAAGCCGCCGTTTAAGGGCAACAGACAGTCGGAGGAAATGCTGTGGTCGCTTATGTGGTAGTGCTTGATGTTATCGGAAAATTCGTTGATAAGGTCATACGGGTTATACCCACAGCGAAGGGACTGCTTTAAGTCTATGCAAAGCTCGGCTTCCTCGCCTAAAATATTTTTCATTGAACGCAGAAAGTCAATTTCACCCGCCCTGAAGCGGACGACATTTTCCTGCAAGATATCTATGCCGTTTTGGCGGGTTACTTCCTTAAGCCTCATATACCGCTCACAGTACTCTTCATCGCTTAATATGCCGTTGGGCTTTCCGCCGTGCATTATAATATATTTAGCGCCTAATTGTGCCGCAATTTCGGAATACCTGCGGAACTGGTCCTCTGCTTCACGGTATCTTCGGTCATAGTTTGAAAAAATCATAAATGACTCGGCAAGGGACATTGTGGGATGAACAGAGGCTACTGTTATCCCGTATTCACTTTGAATGTCAAGGAGCATATCCACAAAGCTTTGCTTTAGCTCACTTAAGGCATTGAAAAAGATTTCCGCATGCTTTATTCCTGCTTTGCCGAGATTCTCTAAAGCAACCTCGGTTTCAAGAGGGTAAAAGCAAGAGGTTGATACTCCGATTTTCAAAGCTGTACTCCTTTCTCAAGTAAAATTTGCGGTGTTACAAAAACGGTTTTGTTTGTTGTGTAGATGACCATTCCCGGTTTTGCGCCGTTAGGCTTTTTAACGAATTTTACGGGCGTGTAATCCACGGGGACCTGTGAAGAACCCTCCGCTTTTGAATTTGCCGCCGCCAAAGCCGCCGCTTTAATTATGGTTGCGTCCGAAACCTCGCCGCCTCGGCACATTACTACCACATGAGAGCCGGGGATATTCTTAACATGAAACCATAAATCATTCTTTGCGGCAAGCACGGTTGTTAAATAATCGTTTTGGCGGTTATTTTTACCCACAAGTATTTTATAGCCCTCATCTGAGGTGTATTCCTTAAACTGCGGAGCGGCGGATGCTTTCTTTTTCCGTGTGCCGTTTTGCTTTATATAGCCCGCAAGCGCCAATTCTTCCCTAATTTCGGAAATTTCCGAAAGGGAAACGCTGCGTGCAATGCTGTCAAGCACCGAGTCGAAATATTTAAGCTCCTCCTCGTCCTTTTTTGTAAGGTCTGTGAGTGTGCGCTCGGCGGTATAGGATTTTTTATAATCCTTAAAATACTTGTCTGCGTTTTTCTGGGGTGAAAGAGCGGGATTTAAAGGTATTCTTACCGGATTCATTTCATCGTAATAGTTTTCAACCTCGGCAAAGGCAGCACCGTTTTTGAGCCTATACAGATTTGCCTTTAAAAGCTCGCCGTAAATTCTCAAGGTCTCTCTGTTTTCGCACTTTTTAAGGTCGTTAAGCCGTATGGCAAGCTTCCTTTCGGTGCGGGTGCGGAGATTTGTTACAAGCTTGATTATATCCGAGGCGGAGCGCTTAAGCCTTTCGGAATTTTCCCGTGCGGTATAAAAAGCGTCTAAAAGTTCGGAATAGCTTTCAAAGCTTTGCTTTGAAAATTCATTCGAGTACTGGGAAATGTCAGTATAGGAAAAATCGTAGGGTGTACCGTCCGTTTTTATAAGCATAACAGGGGCACCGCCCTCTTTTAAATCGGTTAAAATATCGCTTAATGCCGAATTAAGACTTCCCGTGATTTCCGATTTATAAACCGCCTCCCTGCAAACAAGGGGAGAAAAGCCGTCGATACTCTCGAGCAATGCATTAGCGTAGTCTCCCCCGTGAGCAACTGCTGCTGAGCATATTTCCTCTGCATCAGCCGTTAGGGGATTAAGCTTTCCCTGGTTTTGGGGATATTCGTACTCAGCCCCCGGTAAAAGCAGGCGGTCGGCGGTTTCGGGGTCGCTTTTGCGAAGGCAGTCTATAATCTTTCCGTCTGCCCCCACAAGCAGAATATTGGTCTTATTGCCTATAAATTCAGCAATAATGCGTATTTCAGCAATATCTCCCATTTCGTTTGTATATGAAAAGGTAAGCTCGGCTATTCTTTCGAGGGCGGGTTGCGTCACCTTAATAAGCCTTGCGGCAGAAAGGTATTTTCTTATCAGCATACAAAACATAGGAGGTGTTGCGGGATTTTCATACTTGTTTTCGGTAAACTGAATACGGGCAGAGCCCTGCTTTACAGAGATTAAAAGCCGTTTGGCAAAGCTTTTTTTGCGCAACAAAAGAACCAGCTCGTCCTTAGAGGGCTGGTATATTTTGTCCACATGGGAATCGTTGGCGATATTCAGTTCGTGGGTAATTCGGTGCAAAAAACCGCCGTCAAATGCCATTTTTATTCCTGCTTATCTTTCAAAAGTTTTAGTATTTGGTCTGAAAGCTTTTTATAATGCAGATATTCTGCCTGCTTTTCGTGAATATCACACAGTGCATCGGCACATTTTTTAAGGCGGATATACTGCTTTTTTATGTATAAATATCCGTCCTCGGTTTTAGGGTCAAGCTTGCCCGTAAAGAAAAAGTATTCGGGCATTTCTTTAGCTTCGCATGTGAAACAGGCGGTCATAACAGAATACAGCTTGCCGTTTTCTTTAAGTGCAGTTTCGGTAAGTATTTCAAAGCCGCTCTCATAAAGGTACTTTCTTAAAGCCTCGGGCGAGGTGGTGGGCTGTAAAATCAAGAGGGGATAGGGCCGTTCCCGCAGAAGCTCCGCTCGGGATATGATACCTGAGATAACCTCTCCGCCCATACCAGCTATTATAACCGTATCGGTCTCACTCTTTTTTACGGCTGAAAGACCATCGCAAAGGCGTAATTCTATTCCTGCAACCCCTGACAGCGCAACATTTCTTTTTGCGTTTTCAAGGGGCAGGGGACGGATATCGGTTGCGATTACCCGATCTGCTGTTTGTTGTTCGATTAAGTAAATCGGTAGCCGTGCGTGGTCTGTGCCGATATCGCAAACCCTTGCACCTTTCGGCACAAGGGAAGCTATAAGTTTAAGTCTTTGGCTTAAAGACATTATTTATTTTCAAAATAGCGGTTAAGCTTTTCTACAAGTGCGTCACAGTCGGTTCCGTGAACCTCGCAAGCCTGCTCGATGCTCTCTCCTCTTGATGCGGGGCAGCCTAAACAATGCATGCCAATCTCAAAGAAGTATTCAGCAGCACCTGTGTCCATATCTAATACTTCGCCTATAAGCATATCCTTTGTAATCTTCATTATAAATCACCTTTCTTTTTTATTATTAAAATAATTCTGTTTTTTTATTCAAATCTGTTCTTGTGTGGTTATAAAGCTTGCGGTTGTCCATAGCCCATACTCTTGCGGAAAAATCCTCTTCCGGAGCGGCGGATACCGCCTCACGCATTTCATAAATACGGGAGTCCATAAGGTCGAGCTCGCTTAAAAGCTCGGCTTCAATAAACATAGGCCTTACCGCCGCACCGAACTCAGGCTCACCGTGGTGGGAAAGCACCATATGCTCAAGCAGCATTGCGGTTTTGGGGTTAATAGTAAGCTTTTCGGCATACTTATTTATTACCATAGCCCCCATTGCAAGATGGCCTAAAAGGTTGCCCTCGGCCGAATATCCTGTGGCTATGCCTGTATCTGCAACCTTAAATTCCGAAAGCTTTGCAATATCATGGAGTATTGCGCCCGAAATTAACAGCTCACGGTCAACAAAGGGGTAGACCCTGCAAACACCCTCGGCAAGCCGCACTATCGAAAGCGTGTGAAGGAGCAGTCCTCCCCGCACTGCGTGGTGAAGCTTAAAGGCGGCGGGCCAATAAAGCAGAGCTAAGCGGTTATCGTCAAGTATTGCAGTTACGATTTTTCTTAAATCTTCGTCCCCGAAGCTGTCTGCAAGCCTATAAAGCTCCTCAAACATCTGCTCGCCTGAATAATCTGCCGACTTTACAAAATCGGAGATATTAACGCCGTCCTCAGGCGTTACGGGTCTGATTTTTTCAATCTTGAGTTGGTCTGCACCGTTGTACTGCGAAATCATACCCCGAATTTTAACAAGGTCATTAACGCCGTATTCTCCGTGGGTGGCCTTATTGTAGCGCCAGAGCTTTGCGTTAATCTCGCCCGTAGAGTCCGAAAGGGTCATATCAAGATATGTGTCACCCTTTGAGGAGGTCTTTTGGTCAATGCTTTTTATGAGGCAGAAGCCGTCAACAAGGCCGCTGCCGTCAATAGGAGTAAAATTCATAAGTCTCTCCGCCCTAAGCTTTAATTATTATGTTTTCACGGGCAGGGCCGTTGCTTACCATTACAATCTTAAAGCCAATTTCTTTTTCGATAAATTCTATGTAAGCTCTGCAGTTTTCCGGCAGGTCAGCGTAATTCTTAATTCCCGTAATATCGCACTTCCAGCCGGGGAGAGTTGCCAAAACGGGCTTTGCCTTTTCCAGCATTCCGGTAACGGGGAAGTCCTTAGTGACTTTTCCGTCAATTTCATAGCCTACGCATACCTTAATTTCGTCAAGGTAGGAGAGCGCATCAACAACAGTAAGTACGGCGTGGGTTGTACCCTGTACCTCACAGCCGTAGCGTGTGGCAACACAGTCAAACCATCCCATTCTGCGGGGTCTTCCGGTGGTGGCGCCGTATTCGCCGCCGTCGCCGCCGTGATCCCGCATAGCCTTAGCCTCGTCACCGAAAATCTCGCTTACAAAGGCGCCTGCGCCTACGGCAGAGGAATAAGCCTTTATAACGGTGTAAATTTCCTTTATGGCATAAGGCGGAACACCTGCACCTACAGCGCCGTAGCCCGCTATTGTGTTAGAGGATGTAACCATAGGATAAATGCCGTGGTCGGTATCCTTTAAGGTGCCGAGCTGACCTTCGAGAAGCACGGTTTTACCCGCTTTATCGGCCTCGTATACAAGCTTTCTTACATCACCTACAAAGGGTTCAATACCCTTTTTCCATTCCATCAATTTACCAAAAATCTCATCAACCGAAAGGGGCTCTTTATGGTAAAGATTTTTAATAAGAATGTTCTTGACCTCTAAAACTCGCTCTAATTTTTCTTTGAGCGCCTTTTCGTCAAACAGCTCGCATACCTGAAAGCCAATTTTAGCATATTTATCCGAATAGAAGGGGGCAATGCCCGATTTGGTTGAGCCAAAGCTTGCCTTGCCGAGTCTTTCTTCCTCGTAAACATCAAAGAGGACATGATATGGCATAACCATCTGACAACGCTCGGACACCATAAGTTGCGGAGCGGGAACGCCGTTTTCCACAACTGAATTATATTCATTTAAAAGCTTATCAACATCAAGGGCAACACCGTTTCCTATGCAGTTGATAACACCCTCGTTAAAAACGCCCGACGGCAGAGTATGAAGAGCAAATTTACCGTATTTGTTCTTTATTGTGTGACCGGCATTTGCACCGCCCTGAAAACGGACTACAATATCAGCATCTCCTGCTAACATATCGGTAATCTTACCTTTACCTTCGTCGCCCCAGTTAGCGCCTACAACAGCTTTAACCATAATTCGAGTACCTCATTTCCAAATACTGTATAACTTTTTTTGCACAGTTACATTTAATTATACAATGAATGTTTATATAATTCAAGAGTTTAATTTGCTTTTTTCCTTTTTGCTTAAATAAATAAGATATACTGTACACATTATAAGGGAAACTGCCGCAGAGGCAGGAACTGCAAGCCCGATTTTAAAAAGGTCGGGCGATGCGCCTCGGCTTAATAGATAGGATAGGGGAATACGCACCGCAAAGGCGGTGAAAATGCCCTGCACCATAACAAAGTCTGTTTTACCGAGTCCGTTAAAATAGCCAAGCATACAGAAAAACAGGCTTATGAAAAGATGCTCAGTCGCACACCCTCGCTGATACCTTGCCGCCGCAGCTATAACTTCAGGACTTTTTTCAAATACAGCGGCTAAAATTTCGGGGAAGAAGAAGGTTGCCACAAATGTCAAAACACCGAAAACAAAGGATATCGCCATAGAAATTTTAAGGGATTTGTAGGCCCGTTCTCTGTTCCTCGCGCCGACATTTTGCGCAACAAATGCCGACAAAGCCGACATAAAGGAAATAGGAATAATGGAAAGGAATAAAAACAGCTTTTCGGAAATTCCTATACTTGCCGAGGCCACAAGACCCAAAGAGTTTAATATTGCGGTTAGTATCAAAAAGGATATTCTTGTTAAAAAGTCTTGAAGGGCTATGGGTACGCCTATTTTCAAAATTCTGCCCACTGAACCTCGGGTTTTAAAGCTTTCCCTTGTTATTTTAAAGGGAAGACCGCCTTTTAAGCTATATATTACCGAGAAAATGACGCTTACAGTCTGTGCTAAAACCGTGGCGAGAGCTGCTCCCGCCGCCCCCATTTTGAAGGTCCCGACCAGCAGCAAATCGCCGATAATATTCACAATACAGGCCACAAGAATAAAAATAAAGGGCATTTTGGAGTTCCCGACTCCCCTAAATAGTCCGCTTATTGCGTTGTAGGCGGAAATGAATACTACGCCTGCCGCACAAATTCTAATATATAGCGTTCCCGCACCTTTAGCGGCGGCGGGTATTTTAAGCAGAGCGAGGGCCTGCGGTGCAAAAAGGGTGAGCACTGCAAAAAAAGCAAAAGAAATTATTATTAAGAGCTTGGTCATTCCCGCAGTGATTTCGCCCGCTTTTTTGCTGTCACCGGAGCCTAAAGCCTGTCCTATAAGCACGGTCACTCCCGTTGTAAGCCCGATTATTATACCTGTTATTCCCTGCATAAGCTGGCTTGCGGTGGCTACTGCGGAAAAATCGGCAGTATTCCCGAAATGGCCTACCACAATCAAATCCACCGCTCCGTAAAGCGCCTGCAAAAGCTGGGAAAGCATAAGCGGCAGGGCAAATTTTATAAGTGGCGGCAAAATTTTGCCCTTTAAAAAGGTGTTTTCCTGCATAGACTTCTCCTGAAAATTTATTGAATGGAATTAAAACAAACAACACTTCCCCTTGTGATAGCCTTTGTTTTAAGGATGTTTTTTCCTCTTGCGGCATTTGCGGCTTCGGCAAAAATCTAAACCGAAGAGAACAATGTTAAAACGATAATGAAAGGGTTCGGACTTGAGCTTTAGTGGGGCTGTTTGATATTTTGTATTCCATTTTAAATCTTTTTTTGATATAATATAATAATTAGACAAATGATATTATATAAAATCTGTGCTTGGTTTTCAAGGTTAAAACAAAAAATGTAATACAATGTAATATTTAATATTTGTAAATATTCGTACGGAGGAAAGTTATTATGGGTATCTGCTACATTTTCGGTGCGGGGGAGGGCAACCCCTCAAGCTTATTAAAAGAAGAGGACGACCTTGTAATTGCGGCGGACGCAGGAATTAAAAGCCTTGAAAAGCTAAGAATAAAGCCCGATATTGCCGTGGGAGACTTCGATTCATTAGGCTTTGTACCTGATTGTAATAGGCTGATTAAGCACCCTGTTAAGAAAAATGATACCGATATGATGCTTGCCGTTAAAACGGGCTTTGAATGCGGTTTTACAAAATTTGTGCTGTATGGCGGTGCAGGCGGAAGACCTGACCACACCTTTGCGAATATTCAAACCCTTACATATATATCAAAATGCGGCGGGCAGGGATTTCTTGACTTGTGCGGCTTTACTGCGGCGGTGATAACAGACGGCGAGCTTTCTTTTTCTGAGAGTGCGAGAGGTACCGTTTCGGTCTTTGCTCTCAGCAAAACTGCCCGAAATGTGGATTTGATCGGGCTTCTTTATCCCCTTAAAAACGCCGTTCTTGAAAGCGGTTTCCCCCTTGGAGTAAGCAATGAATTTACAGGTAAATCCGCACTAATTAAAATCGGCAGAGGTACGGCACTTGTTATTTGGCAGGGCGGAACCGAGATTTTGACAGTATAATCACCAAAAATTACACGGTAATTTTCACAATTTGGTAAAAAAATTAAATAACATAATTTTCTGCTTGACTTTATCGGCTTAATAATGTATTATTAGCAAGTAATACTATAGTGGAGTCATAATGAGTATAGATTTTGTCGAAAATTACGAAAATTTGACAGACGAAGAAATTGTCGGCTTAATAAACGGCGGCGATTTTGAGCTTTTGCAGTTGATAATCGCCCGCTATCTTCCTTGCATACATTACTATGTGGGCCGCTATTGCGCCGAGAATGAGCGGGAGGATGCGGTACAGGAGGCAACCTATGCTCTTTATTCCGCTGTTAAAAATTTTGACGGCAAAAAGGCTTCCTTTTCAACCTTTGCCGCCCTTTGTATAAAGCGGTCGGTCATAGCATCCCTAAAGCAGTCAAAGCGTCGTAAGAATATTCCGGACGAGCTTTTGTCTCCTATTGGAGATGTTGAAATAACCGATTCCAACAGTCCCGAAAAAATCTTTTTTGACAAGGAAAGCTTTAAAAATTTAACGGATAGCATAAGGCTTGAGCTTTCGGGGCTTGAATACAGTGTTTTACAGCTTTTTCTCGAGGGTAATAAGTACATAGATATAGCCAAAAGGCTATCAATTACCGAAAAGTCGGTTAACAATGCGCTTTTACGCATCAGAAAAAAATTAAAAAATAAATAAGCGCTTTTTTGCGCTTAATATATGCCCATGTAGCTTAAACCAGCAGAGCGTTGAATACAAAGATGTCGGTGCGATTCCGTCCGGGGCTAAAAAACAACCGAGAGAGGTAAAAAAGATGTTTGAAGACAAGACATTAGTTTGCAAAGATTGCGGCGAGGAGTTCGTATTCACTGCAAGAGAACAGGAGTTTTACGAATCCAAGGGCTTTGTAAACGAACCGCAGCGCTGTAAGCCCTGCCGTGACAAGCGCAAGAATGCGGGCAGAGCACCGAGAGAGATGCACGAAGCTGTTTGCGCTGCTTGCGGAGGAGTTGCTAAGGTTCCGTTTCTTCCCCGCGACGACCGTCCTGTATATTGCAGCGAGTGCTTTGCAAAAATGAAAGAGGAAGAAAATAACGAGGAATAATTTTCTCATAAAAAATACCGCAGACTGCAAGTCAGGTCTGCGGTATTTTTTATGCTTATTAAATTTACGGGCGTAGTTACCCTGTAAAAAAAGCAGGGGTAAAAGTGTGAATAATGTATTAATTGACTGTCGAAATACGATTTAATTTGTTATTTTAAGTAATAATTGACAATTATTATACTAATTTTGCAATAAAGCTTGCAATTAGCGTGAAATTGTGGTAATATATGTAAAAATTAACATCGGAGGCAGAAATTTGATGAGAAAAAAACTAAAAATTGTCATTGCGGATGATTCTACGGAATTAGGGCAAAATTGTGCGAAAGCACTCAAAGGATACGGAATGGATGTGGTTTTATGTCAAAAGGACGGTCAGCAGGTTTTGAGTGCGGTAAGGTTGCAGAAGCCTGATGTTGTACTTGCGGATGTGTTTATGCCGAATCTTGATATTATAGGCGTTTTAAACGGAATCCGTGAGATAGACAGCAAGGAAAGACCTATGGTTATGGCTATGTCAAGCTTTGACAATCCAAGGCTTGAAAAGGAAACCCTTGATGCGGGTGCAAGCTATTATTTTCTAAAGCCCTTTGACATTAACACTATGGCAGAGCGCATTATTCAGCTTTCGGGCTGGAAAAACGAAATATCCCCCGTAGTTGTAAAGGATAATGTTGTGACAGATCCCGAGCTTGAGCTTATGGTGACCGAGATTATTCACCAAATAGGGGTGCCTGCGCATATCAAGGGGTATCACTATTTAAGGGAAGCGATAATTCTTTCGGTTAAAAACAGCGATATAATTAATTCCGTAACAAAGCTGTTGTACCCCACCGTCGCTAAAAACTATAATACCACCTCTTCAAGGGTCGAGCGGGCTATACGCCACGCTATTGAGGTCGCATGGGACAGGGGAGACATTGATGTTTTGAATTCCTATTTCGGTTATACAATCCAGAACGACCGAGGAAAGCCTACCAACAGCGAGTTTATTGCAATGATAAGCGATAAGCTGAGACTAAGGCTTAAGATTAGCTGATTATACATATCTAAAACGGACGGCATCCCCGTCCGTTTTAGATATTAGATGTTAGAGGGGAAAAACCTAATGTCTAATTCGCAAAAAAATTCACAATAATCATCACAAGCCCGTTTTAAATGTCTATATTTTTATTTTTGGCATATGTATAAGATGATACCGCTAATTCGTAGCAAACCCATTGACAATTTTATCATCGTCCTTTGAAATATAAATTTACGGTTTACAAATCACTTGATAAAAGTTAAAATATAATATATATACCAATATAGTCTGCATAGAAACTAATTTATCGTCAATAGCGGGAGTGAAAACATTTTATGAACAAAGCGGGAATGACAAAATTTTTAAAGACTCAAAAAGCGATTGCCGAGTCTTATTCCGAGGCGATGGAGTTTGCGGCCAAGCGTTCTGGAATTACAAAGCAGGAGGCGGATGTACTGGTATTCTTTTTTAATAACCCTGAGTATACTCTTGCATGCGACGCTGTAAAAATGCGGGGATTTTCAAACGAATACGCCTCTAAGGCGATTGAACAGCTGCTAAGTAACGGTCTTATTGAAATAACCTGTGACGGCGAAGACCGCCGTATGCAGGGCATTAAAATTACGGGCAAGGGGGGAATAATCGCAAGGTCTGTGAGTATGGCACAGCAAAAATATTATGAGGGATTAATTAAGGAATTAACCCCCGAGGAGCGCATTATACTTGATAATATATTCGATAAAATATGTAAAGCTCTGGAAAATAATTGATTTATTAACAAAAATTCTATTAAATTATTAACATAATTTGAATTTTAATTTTGGGTATTGACTTTTCCTGACTTTAGTGTATAATTAAACTCGCAAACGGGAAAACGCATAACTTTAAAGCGTTTTATGCTCGCTTATTAAAATTCATTTGGGAGGAATTTTCATGAACATTAAGCCTTTGGCTGACAATGTCGTTATCAAGGCGACAGAAGCAGAGGAAACCACAAAGAGCGGTATTGTTCTTACATCTGCCGCTAAGGAAAAACCGCAGGTTGCGGTTGTAGTAGCCGTAGGACCGGGCGGAATGGTTGACGGTAAAGAGGTCAAAATGACCGTTAAGGCGGGAGATAAGGTTATCGCCGCAAAGTATTCGGGAACCGATATTAAGATTGATAATGAAGAATACACAATCCTTCATCAGTCCGATATATTGGCAATCGTTGAATAATAGGAGGGCTTAATTATGGCAAAGAATGTAATTTTCGGTGAAGATGCCCGCAAGGCGCTTCAGGCAGGCGTTGATAAATTGGCAGATGCCGTTAAGGTCACCTTAGGACCTAAGGGTAGAAATGTAGTGCTTGAAAAACAGTACGGCTCACCCCTTATCACTAATGACGGAGTTACCATAGCAAAGGAAATCGAGCTTGACGACCCCTTTGAGAATATGGGCGCTCAGCTTGTAAAAGAGGTTTCGGTTAAGACTAACGATGCCGCAGGCGACGGTACAACCACCGCTACCGTTTTGGCACAGGCTCTTATTAAAGAGGGTATGAAGAATGTTGCCGCAGGCGCTAACCCGATGGTGCTTAAAAAGGGAATAAAGACCGCTGTGGATACCGCTATCAAGACGGTTGTTGATAATTCTAAGAAGGTAAGCGGCAGTGATGATATCGCCCGTGTTGCTACAATTTCTTCGGGCGATGAGGTTATCGGTAAGCTTATTGCCGAGGCTATGAGCAAGGTTACCGCCGACGGCGTTATCACCGTTGAGGAGTCCAAGACCGCCGAGACATATTCCGAGGTTGTAGAGGGCATGCAGTTTGACAGAGGATACATCACACCCTATATGGTCACTGATTCCGACAAGATGGAGGCTGTCCTTGACGACGCCCTCATTCTTATAACCGATAAGAAGATTTCCAATATTCAGGAAATTCTCCCCCTTCTTGAGCAGATTGTTCAGGCAGGCAAGAAGCTCCTTATAATTGCCGAGGATGTTGAGGGCGAAGCCCTTTCAACCCTTATTGTTAATAAGATTCGAGGCACCTTTACCTGCGTTGCGGTTAAGGCACCCGGCTTTGGCGACAGACGCAAGGAAATGCTTCAGGATATCGCCATTCTTACAGGTGGTCAGGTTATCTCTGAGGAGTTAGGCCTTGAGCTTAAGGACACCGCTATTGATCAGTTAGGCCGTGCCCGTCAGGTTAAGGTTACAAAAGAAAACACCATTATAGTTGACGGTGCGGGCGATTCGGACACCATTAAGGACAGAATTAACCGCATCAGAAACGAGATTGCAAACACAACTTCAGATTTTGACAGAGAAAAGCTTCAGGAAAGACTTGCGAAGCTTGCAGGCGGTGTTGCTGTTATTAAGGTCGGCGCCGCAACCGAGATTGAAATGAAGGATAAGAAGCTCCGCATTGAGGACGCTCTTTCGGCTACAAAGGCGGCCGTTGAAGAGGGTATCGTAGCAGGCGGTGGCGTAGCGCTTATCAACGCTATTCCGGCCGTTAAGGCTCTGCTTGATACTGCAGAGGGCGACGAAAAGACCGGCGTCAGCATCGTTCTTAAGTCACTTGAAGCTCCTATCAAACAGATTGCGTTAAACTCGGGTCTTGAAGGCTCAGTTATTATCGATAAGATTGTAAACAGCAGCAAGGTCAATTACGGCTTTGACGCTTACAAAGAGGAATACACCGATATGTTAGACGCAGGTATCGTTGACCCCACCAAGGTTACACGCTCTGCTCTTGAAAATGCCGCTTCGGTAGCTTCAATGGTTCTCACAACCGAGAGCCTTGTGGCCGAGAAGAAGGAAGACAAGGCGGCGGCTAATGCCGCAGCAGCTGCTGCAGCCGCACAGGGCGGAATGTACTGATTTAGACATTAGACGGTAGATATTAGACATTCATAATTAATCGCACCCGTTCCGATTTAAAATCGGAGCGGGTGCGGGTTTATTGCTTCTATTGTAAATATTGGGTACCTTCGGCACCAAGCCTTACGCAAGCTGTCGCAGTCTCTTTCGGTGTTTTTACCAAAGGCGAGAAATTTAATTTAATAATTCCCCCTCTTATGGCAATAATATGTAAAAACGGAGGGGAAATTATGAAAAAAAGGAATGCTGTAAGGATTATATCGTTCTGCGCCGCCGCAGTGGTGGTTTCCGCTGTGTTTGCAGTGCGCACAAATAATGATTTGAACAGATACAGACTTGAAATTAAAAATAATTATGCGGAAATGCTTGACACTTTAAATTCCAGCGTTAACAATATATCTCTTATTCTTGAAAAGGCGGAGTATGTAACCACAGCGAAACAGTTAAGCCATATGTCGGCAAAGCTTTTAAGCGAGGCGGAAAGCGCAAAGGCGGCGCTGTCCAGGTTGCCTGCGGGGGAAAATTTAGATGTTTTAAACCGATTCCTCTCTCAGGTGGGTAACTACGCCGTTTCGGTTTCTGAAAGCCTTATCGGCGGGGAAAGCCTTGATGAAGAATACACAGCTAATATCGCAGCTCTTAAAGTTGCCGCACAAAAAATTTCTGAAGCGGTGAGTAATTCCTCTATCGCCTACGATAATCCTTCCGCTTGGGCAGACAATTTGGACAACAAGCTTTCCGAAAGTGTTGACAAAGATTCCTTAAGCAGTACCCTTGATATACTTGAGGGCAGTCTTTCCGATTATCCAACCCTTGTGTACGACGGGCCTTATTCCGACCACATTTTGGAAAAAGAGCCGCTTATGCTTAAAAACGCCGAGGCTGTGACCGAGGGCGAAGCACTTAAAATAGCCGCCGAAACCTGTGAATGTGATGAAGAACAGCTTTCGACGAACGGTACGGTAGACGGAAAAATTCCTGCTTATCGCTTTTCGGGGGATAATGTCAGCGTTACGGTAAGTCGTGCGGGCGGGTATGCTGTATATATGCGAAAAAGTCGTGAAATGGGCGACTTTGTCCTTGATTACCGTCAGGCTGTTGATAAGGCAAAAAGATACCTTGAACGAATCGGAATGAGCGGTTTTACCGAGACTTATTATTTTACCGACGAGGGCGTTTGCGTTATAAACTTCGCCTTTCTTGACGGAAAAACTATTTGCTATACCGACCTTGTAAAGGTGGGGGTTGCGATGGATACGGGGGAAATAATGCTTTACGAGACGAGCGGATATATTGCAAACCACACCGAGCGAGCCTTTGAAAGTGCGGCGATAGCACCTGAGGAGGCGGCAAAAGCCGTAAGCCCGAGGCTTCATATAAGAGAAACCGCCTTGGCACTTATACCAACAAAGGGCGGGAACGAAAAACGGTGCTATGAATTTGTCTGTGAGACTGATGACGACAGGGAAATTCTTGTATATATAAACGCCGTAACGGGGGAGGAAGAGGATATTTTAGTCCTTTTAAAGAGCGACGGCGGAACTCTTGCAAAATAATACTTGATTTTTTTGGAAAGTTGTGTTAGAATAGTAAAGCTGTTCAGGACGGCAAGGCTTTTTTATGCCGTTTTGAGCGAGTGTGCATTTGATTTCACCCGAGCCTTACGGGTGGGTTCATTGCCGAAAATCGACATTGAAGCGGGTGGTCCTCTGTCCTTTAGGAGTACGAACGCCTGGTATTAATTAAGGAGGAAAAAAAGATGGACGCTATCAAGGAACTTACAGCTGATATGCTCAAAAAGGATGTTCCCGAAATTCTTATCGGTAGTACTGTTAAGGTACATGTAAGAATTAAGGAGGGTGAAAAGGAAAGAATTCAGGTGTTCGAGGGCACAGTTATTGCCAAGAACAACAGCGGAATTGCTGAGACCTTTACCGTTCGCCGTGTTTCCTACGGAGTAGGTGTTGAGCGTGTATTCCCCGTACATTCACCCAGCGTTGCCAAGGTTGAGCTTGTACGCAAGGGTCAGGTTCGCAGAGCGAAGCTCTACTATCTGCGTGACAGAGTGGGTAAGGCTGCTAAGGTTAAAGAACTTATCGGTTAATAATAAGGCTAAGAGGGGGAACGGGTTTGTACTGTTCCTCCTTTTTGCTTAAATGAGGTAACTGTATGGACGGCATTAGTAATACTGAAAAACTTAAAAATATTATTATTTCTGCCGCAAACAGCGGCAACGGGGAGGACGGCTTTAAGGTGAATACTGAATATGCTGACAACCTGCCTGATACCCCCGAGGAGGATAAAAAGCCCACTGTCGCTGAGGAAATTTTTGAATGGCTTGATGTTCTTGCTACCGCTATAATTGCAGTTGTTATAATTTTCAGCCTGATATGCAGGATTGCTACCATTGAGGGTCCTTCCATGCAAAACACCCTCTTTACGGGGGACAGGGTGATAATTTCAAATCTCGGATATACGCCAAAGCAGGGCGATATAGTGGTTGTCTCAAGGAATATTAACAATTCCGCCGAGGATGCTGAAAACGGTCAAGAGCCTATCATAAAGCGGGTTATCGCAGTGGGCGGTCAAATGGTGGATATTGATTTTGAGCGAGGAGTCGTCTCGGTTGACGGGGTTGA
>CAJGCQ010000010.1 GCA_904501875.1 Clostridiaceae bacterium
CCTACAAGCAAGTTTTAAGCTTTATCTATAATATACCACCAAACCGAAATTTTTTCAATCTTAAAGAAATCTTAATAATTAAAATACTTTTATCTTAATAGATTACCTGATATAATAATGAGTGTAGTTAGTCGAAACGCTCTAAAAGCGTTTCAACAAGCCACTTGTTAAGTGGCTTGAGCAAAATTAAATTATAATATTTAAATTTGCACGACACTCATTTCAATGGAAAAGGACAAATTTTTATTAAAAATTTGTCGCAAAATCAAAGATTTTGAGGCGAAACAAAATTGTTTCGCCTAACCTATTTCATTATATCATCAGAGGTGGGAGAGATGTATAACATTTTAGTTTGCGATGATGAGAAGGATATTGTTTCGGTGCTTAACTCCCACCGAGTTTGAATTACTAAAGCTTTTAAAGGAATTGGGACTTGACGAATCGGCTGTTATAAGGCATTATGATATTACAGAGAAATTGTGCCCCCTTTACTATGTGGAGCATGAGGACGCCTGGAAACAGCTTAAAAAGGACATTGGTACAAAAATGGATGAATAATAGAAGTGAAGAAAAACACCTTACTTTAAAACAGAAAAAAATAATAAGCGTGGTAGTCTTGGTTTTATTTATCGGCTTTTCCGCTGCAGTTGCATACTTTATAGGAAAACCGATGATAAGCCTTGTCTCTGAGCCTGAAAAGTTCAGAGCCTGGGTGGAGTCAAGAGGGAACTGGGGAAGACTTATTTTTATCGGAATGATGATGTTTCAGGTATTAATAGCCTTGGTTCCCGGTGAGCCCCTTGAAATCGGTGCAGGCTATGCCTTCGGTGCGGTAGAGGGGACAATACTTTGCGTTATCGGCGTGACTCTCGGGAGTCTTCTGGTCTTCGGGCTTGTAAGGCGGTTCGGTATGCGCTTAGTGGAGCTGTTTTTTGACAGGAATAAAATCAAACAGCTTAAATTCCTGCAAAACGAAAAACGGCTTAATCTTATTACCTTTCTTGTATTCTTTCTTCCGGGTACTCCCAAGGATTTATTAACCTATTTTGTCGGAGTGACCGATATAAAGCTTTCAAAATTTATTTTTATTGTCTCTATAGCACGCTTGCCGTCTATTATAACCTCAACTGTGGGCGGGAGTGCGCTCGGGATTAGGAAGTATGAGCTTGCGGCGATAGTTTTCGGCGTGACTGTAATAATAAGTCTCTTAGGACTTTTTATATACAAACGCATTTGCAAACACAGGGAAAAGAAAAATAATAGTTAAAATTATATTGACAAACGCAATAGGGCGTGGTTTCATACATCTGTACTATTTGGTTTAGTACAGTTGGCATAATTGGAACAGCGTTTAGGAGGCAGTTATGTTAGAAACAAAGGAACTTGTTAAAATTTATAAACCTAAAAAGGGAGTGCCGGTTACGGCGCTTGATAAGATTTCCTTAAAATTCCCCGATAAGGGAATGGTTTTTCTGCTGGGCAAATCGGGCAGCGGTAAATCCACCCTTTTAAATGTCTTAGGGGGACTTGACAGCTATGATGGCGGCGAAATAATAATTAAGGGCGTTTCCTCAAAGAATTTTAAGCAGCGGCATTTCGATTCCTACAGAAACACCTATGTAGGCTTTATTTTTCAGGAATATAATGTGCTGGACGAGTTTTCTGTAGGGGCAAATATTGCCCTTGCAATAGAGCTTCAAAACCGCAAGGCAAGCGATGGGGAAATAAACGATATCTTAAAGCAGGTGGACTTAGAGGGCTTCGCTTCTCGTAAGCCCAACGAGCTTTCGGGCGGACAAAAGCAGAGGGTGGCGATTGCCCGTGCCCTTGTTAAAAAGCCCCAAATAATTATGGCGGACGAGCCGACGGGTGCCCTTGATTCGGTAACGGGCCGTCAGGTTTTTGACACACTTAAAAAGCTTTCTAAAACAAAACTTGTAATCGTTGTTTCTCACGACCGTGAGTTTGCCGAGCAGTATGCTGACCGCATTATAGAGCTGTCTGACGGTGTTGTTTTAAGCGATGTGGAGCTTGATACCGCACCCGTCACCGCAGGGAAAAAAGCGGCTCTGGATTTTCACGATAATATCGTTGAAGTCCCCTGCGGTTATCACTTGACCGAACAGGACAGAGAGGAAATAAACGCCTATATTCAAAAGCTTAAAGAAGGCTCTCTTGAAATTACGGTTTCAAGGAAAAACGAGGCTTCAAAGAGCTTTGTTAAGACCGATACCTCGAAAATTAAGAGTGAGGACGGCTCAACCTTTAAGCTTATTAAATCTAAATTGCCCCTTAAAAACGCCTTTAAGATTGGAGCAGGCGGGCTTAAGTACAAGAAGATAAGGCTTGTGGTTACAATTTTGCTTTCCTGCATTGCGTTTGGGCTGTTCGGTTTGTCAGACACCTTCGGCGCTTATAATCACATTAATACCTGCACAAATTCTCTTGTGGACAGCGAGGTTAAATACCTATCTGTAGCAAAGTCAAAAAAGATTGATAATAACGGGAATCAGTACTGGCGGGCCTACGGCTACAAAATTTCGAAAAAAAACCTAACCGAGATAACAAAGGGCTCAGGAGTTCCTATGCACGGGGTGTATACTCCCGTAAATTCGGACCTCAGCTTTGATACACAGACAAACCCGAATATTGAACTTACAAATACCGAGTATCACATTTATTCCCGTACATTCAGCGGCTTTGCCGAGATTGACTATAAGGTAATTGAAAATATGGGCTTTAAGCTTTTGGCGGGCATTCTGCCCGACGGCACAAAGGACGAAATAGCTGTCAGCGAGTATGTTTTTGAAATATTCAAAAAAGCCGAGTATTTTGACGGTGTAACCTATAAAACGGCAAAGGACGGAACGAAAACCCCCGTTTACCAAAAGATTAACGAGGTTAATGACCTTATCGGCAAAACCATAACCCTAAACAATGTAAAATACACTATAACCGCAGTTATTGACACAGGCTTTGATATAAGCCGTTATACTTCCCTTATTGAGAAAAAAGACCATCAAACCAATGCGGAAAAAATGGTGGATTATGTCCTTTACAACGAGTTCTGCTCCTCTTCTGCCTACAGCTATGCGGGTTTAATTATGCTTGGCAAGGAAAAAATGGAAAAGCTTATTTCCGAACGACCGCTGATATCCGAAATCACCGAGGGATATATCAATTTTTACAGTGCAACCGATAATTACAGCATTGATTCAAATTATATGGCACGCCTCCAAGATATAAAGGGCGAAAATATAATCTGGATTGACGGGGAGAAAAAGACTCTTGGCGAAAAGGAAATAATAGCCACTCTTGATGTAATTAATTCCTATAATGAGGAGCTTGGCAGTGATGCCTTTGCAAAGAGCTTAAAGAATAAGAATACCCTTTCCGCTTGGGAATACGATTTTAACAATAATGAAAATACCGAAGGCTGGAAGCTGGTGGGTATAATCGACAATGTCACCGAGGGTAATAAATCAAAGCTTAACTCCATGCTTGTTACAAGCGAGTCTGTGTTTAAGAAGTATACCGAGGGCCCTGATAAAATCTACAGCTTTGCGGTGGGGGCTATGCCAGCCGAAAAGGAGGAGGTACGCTCGGCGGTAGCCTACTGCTACAGGGAAGATTCAAATATCCGTTATCAGGTGCAAAATTCGGTTACCTTTGAGCTTGATTCGGTAAATGACTCCCTTAAAATCCTTTCCAAATATTTCTTCTGGATAGGAATAGGCTTTGCGGCATTTGCGGCTTTAATGCTGGCAAACTTTATAGGCACCAGCATTTCCTACAAAAAGCAGGAAATCGGGATTTTGCGTGCGATAGGCTCCCGCAGTAACGATGTTTTCAGGATTTTCTTTGCGGAAAGCTTTATTATTGCGATGATAAACTTCGTTTTGTCAAGTATCGGAGTTTTCGCCGCCACGGTGATAATTAATCAGCTTATGCGTACACAGGTGGGAATCCTTATTACAATTTTAAGCCTCGGGCCAAGACAGCTTGTGCTTCTTTTAGCTGTAAGCATATTTGTAGCATTTATTGCAAGCTTCCTGCCCGTAAAGCGTATAGCCTCCAAGCGCCCGATTGACGCTATTAGGAATAGGTAAATAATTATTGTGTGTAGGGGGCGATATGGGCATCGCCCCTTACTTAATCCCCAATTTACCACGGTCTAATATCTACTGCCTAAAATCTAAATCGATATATTTATTGACAATTAAAGTTTATAGAGATAAAATAGTACATGTATGAAATTAATTTTTGGAGGGGCAAAATGTCGGTTAAAATTTCTCCGTCTGTGCTAACGGCGGATTTTCTTACCTTAAAGGAGGATATTAAAAGATTAGAGGACGCAGGGGCTGATATGCTCCACCTTGATGTTATGGACGGCATTTTTGTTCCGAATATCTCCTTCGGCGTGCCCGTGATTAAATCGATTAAGAAGCATACACTCCTTCCCCTTGATGTACACCTTATGATTGACCGCCCCCACAGATATATTAAGGAATTTGCTGAGGTTGCGGATTATTTAGGCTTTCACTTTGAGGCGGGGAGCGATGTTGCCGACACCTTAAAGGAAATAAGGAATTTGGGCTGTAAGTCCTGCCTTACAATTAAGCCCTGTACTAATCCGCAGGCGATTTTTGAGTTCTTGCCCCTTTGCGATATGGTGCTTGTAATGTCGGTGGAGCCGGGTTTCGGGGGGCAGAAGTTTATGCCGTCTGCCCTTAGTAAACTCAGCGTTTTGCGTGAAGAAATTGCAAAGCAAGGGCTTGATATTTTATTAGAGGTTGACGGCGGAATTAACGCCGAAACCGCCCCGCAGGCGGTAAAGGCGGGAGCCGATGTGCTGGTTGCGGGCAATTATGTTTTTTCTGCCGCAGATATGAAAGCTACGGTGGAAAATATTAAAAATCTTTAGGAGGAACAAAATGCGTTTTTTCTTTCGGAGCCGCAAATTTAAAATAATATTAGCCGTATTGGCGGCACTCATAGCGGTTTCGGTCGCCTACGCAGTTGTGGGCGGTAGGATGTCGCCTCAGGCAAATATAGCGGGCACCATTACCGCACCCTTTAGGGCTCTTGCTACAAAGATTTCGAACGGAATTTCCGACTTTGTTGGAGCCTACACCAATGGGGAGAAGCTCTCTCTCGAAAACGCCGAGCTTGAAAGCGAAATTGCTGAGCTGCGTGAAAAATTGGCCGATTACGAGACGGTTACCAATGAAAATAAATTTTATAAGGATTATCTTGAGATTAAAGACAAAAATCCCAGCTTTAAGTTTGCCCCTGCAACCCTGATTTCTCGGGATAAGGAAGACCCGTATATGGGATTTACCATAAATAAGGGCACGGTAAACGGAATTTCCGCAAACGACCCTGTTATTACAGAGTCAGGGCTTGTGGGCTTCATTTCGCAGGCTGGGCTTACCACCTCTAAGGTTGTAACGGTTTTAAGTCCCGAGCTTTCGGCGGGTGCCCTTGATAACAGAACAAGCGATTCGGGCGTGCTTTCGGGCTCTGTGGGATTGGTGTCGGACGGTAAAACAAGGTTTTACAATCTCTCCCGCTCCTGCGATATTGCCGTCGGTGACTATGTTGTTACCTCGGGCGAGGGGATTTTTCCGACGGGACTGCTTATAGGCACTATTCAGTCAATAGGCAGAGATAAATACAACACCTCGATTTATGCCGAGGTCAAGCCCTTTGTTGACCTTGAGTCGGTTAAGGGTGTTATGGTTATAACCGAGTTTGAGGGTCAGGGAGGGCTTGACCCGAGCGTTGAAGAATAAAACGGAGGTTAGCGTGAAAAATCACGCTAATAACAATATAGGGACGGCGTTCCGCTCGCCTTTAATTACATGAAAGGCAACCACAGAACATACCGATACAATCTCCATTCGCCGCTAACGGAGATTTCATAACCTATTTGTGCTGATGCTTTAGCGGCAGAATGGAGATTTTTGTGCAGAATAAAAAACGCCATCCGTGGATAAATTTAATCAGCTTTTTGCTCTTTTTCTTCGCCTTTATTATTCATTACACGGATATTGTTGATATAAGTATAAAGAATGCCCAACCGCTTATTATTATTCCGCTTTTGACTGCATTCTCAATCTTTAACGGAGCGGGTGTTTCGGCGGCGGTGGGGCTTGTTATCGGCATTTTTATGGATTCTGTCTCTTCGGGAGCGGTTTGCTTTAACGCTGCGGTGCTTATGGTTTCGGCGGCGGTGGTATCGGTGTGCGCCGAAAGTCTCTTTAACCGAAATATACGCTCGGCGGTGCTTTTATGCCTGCTTACAAGTCTTTTCTATTTCCTGCTTCGCTGGCTCTGCTTCTACGCATTCCACACAGGCGCACAGGAAAATCTCACCTACCTTTTAAGCTATGTTTTCCCCGGTATTCTTTATACTGCCGTGTTTGTTTTTCCTTTTTATTTTCTTTATAAATATTTCTATAAGCTCATAAACGCATAAAATTATTGTAAAAGGAGTAATCGGCTTGCCGTTTAAAAAGAAAAATCAGTATCAGCTCTCGGTATTTGCCATACTGCTTGTTATCGCAATTTTGCTGTATTCAGTTCGCATATATTCCATTCAGGTTGTCAATGCAGAAAAATACACCGATAAAAACAACGGTGCGGCGTCTGTCCGTACGGCGGTATTAAAGGCTCCCAGAGGGGAGATTCTTGACTGCTACGGAAGACAGATTGCAATTAACCGCGACGGATATAATGTTGTATTCAATAAGGCTTATGTCAAGGATAATTTTAATGATGTGATATTAACCCTTGTAAAGCTTTTTGAAGATGCGGGTGCTAACTGGAAGGATGAGCTTCCAATCGAAAGTACCGCACCCTACGGCTTTAAGGAGGGGGAATCTACCGATAAGCTGATAAGCAAGTTTGAGCTTGCACACTATGCCACAGCCGAGAACTGTTTTGACGCAATGGTAGAAAAGTATAAGTTAGAGGACTATTCTCCCGACGAACAGCGTAAGATTATGGGTGTTCGTTACAGTATGGATATAGCCGATTTTTCGATTTCCTACCCCTATACATTTGCAGAGGATATTTCCACCGAGCTTATGCGTAAAATTTCCGAATCGGGCTTTTTACTGTCGGGGGTTTCGGTGGAGGTAGTGCCCTTCAGGGAGTATACCGATACATCCCTTGCCGTAAATCTTATTGGCTCTGTGGGTCCTATTTATGCCGAGGACTGGGAGGAATACAAGGCAAAGGGCTATTCCTATAACGATAAGGTGGGGAAAAGCGGAATTGAAAAATGGGGAGAAGAGTACCTTCGCGGTACAGACGGCGAGATAACCTACTGCATTGATAATGTGGGTAAAATTATCTCAAGCGAGGTTACAAAGGAACCTGTTGCTGGTAAGACAATAATGCTGACCCTCGATAAAAAAATCCAGCGCAGTGCGCAGGATTCAATAGAAAAAACCGTTAAAGAGCTTAAGTCAAAGGGTGGAACTGCCACGGCGGGAGCCGCTGTTGCCGTTCATATTGATTCGGGCAAGGTTATATGCGCCGCCAATTATCCCACCTACGATTCTGCGACTATAGGCGAGAAATACGACAGCCTTGTAAACGACCCCTCTAAACCCCTAACAGACCGTGCTTTTCAGGGCGTTTATCCTATAGGCTCTACCATAAAGCCCATAGTAGCCGTGGCGGCACTTGAAAACGGAGTATATAATAACGGCGAGACAATAAGATGTGTGCACAAATATACGCTGTTTAAAGATTACCAGCCGAGCTGTATGGATACCCACGGAAGTATTAGTCTTAATTATGCCCTTGCGAAAAGCTGCAACTACTTCTTCTTTGAGCTTGGAAGACGGCTTGGAGCTACGAAGCTTACCGACTACTATAAGCAGTTCGGTTTAGGCGTTGCAACGGGTGTTGAGGTGAATGACGCTAAAGGTATTTTGTTAGAGCCGAAAAGCGACGGCGGCGGTGACACCCTGCAAATAGCAATAGGTCAGCTCAATGCTTTTACTCCGCTTCAGCTTGCCAACTACGCCGCAACCCTTGCAAACGGCGGCACGCATTACAAAGCGAGCCTTATTGATAAGATAGTTTCCTACGATATTTCTACCGTCTATGACGAAATTAAGCCGGAGGTTAAAAATACCGTCTCTATTTCCGACGCTACCATTGCCGCTGTTAAGGAAGGTATGCTTTCGGTTACCGAGGACGGTACGGGTAGAGCGGCACTCGGGGATTATCCCATAAAGGTGGGCGGCAAAACCGGTACGGCTCAGGTAACAGGTAAGGCGGATCACAGCGTGTTTATTGCCTTTGCACCCTTTGATAATCCTGAAATTGCGATTTCGGTGGTTTTAGAGCACGGAAGCTCAGGCTATTCTGCGGGTTCTATAGTCCGTGATATTTTAGATGCCTACTTTTTTGCGGATTATAATGCCACGGCGGATACGGTTCCTTTTACTGTTCTTGAATAAATATTTGATATGCTTTTTACAAGCGTACTCGTCCCACGGGTGAGTACGCTTATTTTTTAGCATTTTTTATTCAATAGAAATTGACAAAAAAATCTATTTGTGATAAAATGATAAATAATATTAATATGAGGTAGTTTGCATTATGGGTCAGGTATATGCCGTTACATCGGGTAAGGGCGGAGTAGGCAAGTCAACCGTTGCGGTGGGCTTGGCGTTCGCTTTTACAAAGCTTAATAAAAGGACCCTCCTTGTCGATATGGACGAGGGGCTTAGATGTCTTGACCTAATGCTGGGGGCTGATAAATCGGCGGTTTTTGATTTGTCGGATATACTTATGGGAAGGGATATGAGCGACGCTGTATACGAGGTGGAGAATGCCGACGGGCTTTACCTTGTTCCCGCTCCCTCTGATATAGGCAAAATTGATGCTTTTTCCTTTTCTGCCTTCGCAAGGCAGGCGGCTGAGGAGTATGATACGGTAATATTCGATTTCCCTGCGGGAGTTGATTTTACGCTTTATCAATGTTTGCCCGAAGACTCCCTCTTTTTGACAGTTGCCGTACCCGACCCAGTTTCGGTAAGAGATGCCGCAGCAGTAAGCAAGAAGCTCGGCGATATTTCATGCGACTCCCGTCTTATTATTAATAATTTCACCTACGGTCTTATTAAACACAGGATTTTCCAAAATATTGACGATATTATAGACAGTGCGGGACTTCAGCTTTTAGGAGTCGTCCCCCATAGCGAGCAGCTAATGCTTTTATCGGTAAGGCATAACATAAAGCCAAAGGGCAAGCCTATGGCGGCTTTTTTAAGAATTGCAAAAAGGCTCGGCGGGGAACATATATTACTGCCGAAACCAAAAAAAATATGAAAGGATCTTTATAATGACTATTGCTTTAATCGCTCATGACGCAAAAAAAGAACTTATGGTACAGTTTTGCATAGCTTACTGTGGCATTTTAAGTAGGTACAATCTGATTGCTACGGGTGCTACAGGAAAGACTGTGGCTGAAGCAACAGGTCTTGAAATAACAAGGTTTTTAGGTGGCTCTCAAGGGGGCGCACAGCAGATTGCCTCACGCATAGGCTGCGATGAAATAGACCTTCTGCTTCTTTTCCGTGACCCGCTTAATCCAAAACCCAGCGAGCCTGACGAGCGTGCACTGTTGCGCCTTTGCGATGTTCATAATATCCCGGTTGCTACCAATATTGCCACCGCCGAAATGCTTGTCCACGGTCTTGAGCGGGGCGACCTTGATTGGCGTGAGATTGTAAAAAACAATAAATAATTTTCTCGGAGTTTTCTTTATGTCTGAAATTAACCGTGCCGTAAAGGGAACGGGCGATGTTTTACCGAGTGACAGCTATAAATGGCAGTTTGTAGAGGGTAAAATGCTTGAAACCGCCCGACTTTTCGGTTTTAATGAAATTCGTATACCTGTATTTGAGCATACTGAAGTCTTTTTGCGCAGTGTCGGCGATACTACTGATGTTGTCCAAAAGGAAATGTACACCTTTGACGATAAGGGTGGCCGTTCTATTACCCTTCGCCCTGAGTTTACGGCGGGTGTTATCCGCTGTGCTATTGAAAAGGGGCTTGTAAACGGCGCTTTGCCCGTTAAGGCGGCGTATGTGGGCGGTTGCTACCGCTACGAAAAGCCCCAGGCGGGAAGATTGCGTGAGTTTCACCAGTTTGGTGTGGAATGTATAGGTGCGGCAGAGCCTAATGCCGATGCAGAGGTTATTGCCCTTGCGGGTCAGGTGCTTAGCTCTGTGGGCATCGAAAAAATATCCCTTGAGATTAATTCAATAGGCTGTCCCGAATGCCGTAAGGTTTATGTTGCAGCGATTAAAGAATATTTTAAGTCGCATACGGACGAGCTGTGCGACACCTGTAAGGACAGACTCGAACGCAACCCCATGAGAATACTTGACTGTAAGTCGCCTGTTTGCAGTAAAATTGCTAAGGGCGCACCTGTTGTTACCGATTATCTGTGCGGCGACTGCCGTGAGCATTTTGAGGCTGTTCAAAAGCACCTTACCGCTGCAGGAATTAAGTTTACCGTAAACCCGCATATTGTAAGGGGTCTTGATTACTATACCCGCACGGTGTTTGAATTCATTTCCGGCGATATCGGCGCACAGTCAACCGTCTGCGGCGGTGGAAGATATGACGGGCTTATTTCTCAAATGGGCGGGCCCCAAGTTCCGTCCCTTGGCTTTGCTATGGGTATTGAGCGTATAATGCTTTTATTAGAGGCTCAGGGTACAAAATTGCCTCAAAACAATTCCTGCGACCTTTATATTGCCGCCATGGGCAAGGATGCCGCCCTTAAGGCTACCGAGCTTGTAGCTGCTTTACGCCGTGACGGCTTTAAGGCTGAAACCGATATTTGCGGCAGAGGGCTAAAGGCACAGATGAAGTTTGCCGATAAAATCGGCGCCGCATTTTCTATTGTCTTAGGCGATGATGAGCTTAGCACAGGCAGGGCTGCCCTTAAAAATATGGAGGGCGGGGAAAGGTGTGAAATTGACCTTAACAACCTTTCCGACAGTCTCTTTAAAGCCCTTAATTCTTCCGCATTAGAGGAACTTGTGGACTCGGTTTCAAAACAATAATAATCCTTGGCGGTCTTGCGGCCGCCAGTTTGAATTTTTTAAGAGGTGTTCTATTTTGAAGCTTGACAGAATGAACGGAATGAAGCGCACCGACTATTGCGGTGAGCTTACCAAAGAAAAAATAGGTGAAGCGGTAACAGTTGCGGGTTGGGTACAGCGCCGGCGTGATTTAGGCGGTCTTATTTTCGTAGACCTGCGTGACCGCAGCGGTATCATTCAGCTTGCCTTTGACGATACAACCGACCCCGCCGTTTTTGAAAAGGCGGAGAGCTTGCGCAGTGAGTTTGTTGTTATGGCAAAGGGTAAGCTCAGAATGCGATCCTCTATTAATACCGAAATTCCCACAGGCGAAATTGAAATCGAGGTAACAGAGCTTAAAATTTTGGGCGAGTCGGAAACCCCGCCCTTTGAGATACTGCCCAATTCCGCCGCCAACGAGGAATTAAGGCTTAAATACCGCTATCTTGACCTGCGCCGTGCGCCCCTTCAGCGCAATATTTTGATGCGTCATAAGATAGCAAAGGTAACACGGGACTATTTTGACGAAAACGGGTTTATTGAGATAGAAACCCCTACCCTAATTAAGTCAACCCCCGAGGGCGCAAGGGATTATTTGGTGCCATCACGCATTCATAAGGGCAACTTTTTCGCCCTGCCCCAGTCGCCCCAGCTTTATAAGCAGCTGTTAATGCTTTCGGGCTTTGACCGCTATATGCAGATTGCCCGTTGCTACCGTGACGAGGACCTTCGTGCCGACCGTCAGCCCGAGTTCACACAGATTGACCTTGAAATGTCCTTTGTGGAAAAAGAGGATGTTTTCGCTATTGCAGAGGGCTATATTAAGCGCCTCTTTAAAGATGTGCTTAATGTGGATATCAAAACCCCGCTTACAAGACTTACTTATACCGAGGCTATGGAAAACTACGGCTCTGATAAGCCCGACACCCGCTTCGATATGAAGATAAAGGATTTGTCAGATGTTGTGGAAAATTGCGGCTTCGGTGTATTTGCCGATACCGTTAAAAACGGTGGAACCGTAAGGGCGATTACCGCTAAAAATGCCGCAGGTGTTTATACAAGAAAGGAAATCGATAAGCTTACCGAAGAAGCTAAGGGAATAGGCGCTAAGGGTCTTGCCTTTATCCGTTGGGTGGAGGACGCTCCCTCTTGCTCCTTTGCTAAGTTTATGACCGAGGACGAATTAAAGGCTATTTACGAGCGCACGGGAGCCGAAAAGGGCGATGTTGTGCTTATAGTAGCCGACCGCAAAAAGACTGCGCTTTCGGTTTTGGGTGCTCTGCGCCTTACTGTCGCAAAGCGGCTTGATATTATACCCGAGCAGTTTAACTTCCTTTGGATAACCGAGTTTCCTTTCTTTGAGTATAATGAGGAAACGGGCAACTGGGACGCAATGCACCACCCATTTACAAAGCCCCTTGACGAGTGCGTACAGCACCTCGACAATGCCCCCGAAAAGGTCTTTGCCGATGCCTACGATTTGGTGCTTAACGGCATTGAGCTGTCGTCCGGCTCTATCCGTATCACCGACCCCGAGCTTCAAAAGCATATGTTTAAAGCACTTGGGCTTTCCGACGAGGAGGCTTATCAGAAGTTCGGCTTCTTAACAGATGCATTCAGGTTCGGCGCACCGCCCCACGGGGGAATGGGTATAGGGCTTGACCGCCTTACAATGCTTATGTGCGGCTGTGATAATTTGCGTGATGTTGTGGCATTCCCGAAGGTTTCCAATTCTTCGGAGCTTATGTCGGGCGCACCCGCAGAAGTTGATGAAAAACAGCTGTGCGAGCTGTCAATAGCCGTAACGGCAAAAGATAAATAATATTTACGGAGAGATTAGCATATGAAAAACTGGAATAGGGATACCGTTTGCGTTCAGGGCGGATACAATCCCGGCAACGGCGAGCCGAGACAAATACCGATAATCCAAAGCACCACCTTTAAATACGCTACCAGCGAGGATATGGGAAAGCTTTTTGATTTGGAGGCAAGTGGATATTTTTACTCACGCCTGCAAAACCCCACCTGTGATACCGTGGCGGCTAAAATCTGTGAGTTAGAGGGCGGCACCGCCGCTATGCTCACCTCGTCAGGTCAGGCGGCATCATTCTATGCGATATTTAACATTGCCTCTTGTGGGGACCACATAGTTTCCTCATCCACCATTTACGGCGGCACATATAATCTTTTCGCCGTTACAATGAAGAGAATGGGCATTGATTTCACTTTCGTTTCCCCTGACTGCACCAAAGAGGAGCTTGACGCCGCTTTCAGGCCTAATACTAAGGCGGTCTTCGGCGAGACCATCGCTAACCCTGCCCTTACTGTCCTTGATTTTGAAAAGTTTGCTTCTGCGGCGCATGAACACGGTGTTCCGCTTATTGTGGACAATACATTTGCCACCCCTGTAAACTGCCGTCCTTTTGAGTGGGGAGCGGATATTGTAACCCACTCCACCACAAAGTATATGGATGGTCACGGTGCGGCGGTTGGCGGCTGTATTGTCGATTCGGGCAGGTTTGATTGGACAAAGTATCCCGAAAAGTATCCGGGCCTTTGCACCCCTGATGACAGCTATCACGGCGTCACCTATACCGAGCGTTTTGGAATAGAGGGTGCATATATCACAAAGGCTACCGTTCAGCTTATGCGTGATTTCGGCTCGGTACAGTCACCCCAGAACGCATTTATCCTGAACTTGGGACTCGAAAGCCTGCATGTAAGAATGGCGAGACATTGCGAAAATGCTCTTGCGGTCGCGAAGGCACTTAATGAAGACGATAGAATTGCCTATGTTGTATACCCCGGTTTAAAGGGAGATAAATACTACAAGGAAGCTCAAAAATATATGCCGAACGGCACAACGGGGGTTGTAAGCTTTGGCTTAAAGGGCGGCAGGAAGGCGGCGGAAGCCTTTATGAAAAACCTTAAAATCGCCGCTATTGAGACCCACGTTGCCGACGCTCGCACCTGCTGTCTGCACCCTGCAAGCTCTACCCACCGCCAGATGACCGAGGAGGAGCTTACTGCGGCGGGAGTGCCGTCAGACCTTGTAAGGCTTTCCTGCGGACTGGAAAGTGCGGAAGACTTAATAGCTGATATTAAGCAGGCGATTGTAGGCTGACGAGAGTCGAACCCATTACGGTTTCGCTCGCCGCCTTTTACTATCTTTCTTGCGTTCATTTTTGTAAGGCTGACGTATTACAAGTGATGAGACAAGAAAAAACGGAAAATTAATATTTGTCAGGCGTGACGGGTTCGACTCTCGTCAGCCTAAATAAAGGTAGGTTTTGCTATGCCTATTAAAATACCAAACGATTTACCCGCAGTAAAAACTTTAAATGACGAAAATATCTTTGTTATGACCGAAACTCGGGCCATAACCCAGGATATCCGTCCCCTTAAAATACTGCTTTTAAACTTAATGCCTAAAAAGATTGAGACCGAGACCCAGTTGTCCCGTCTTCTCGGCAACTCGCCCTTGCAGGTGGATTTAGAGCTTATACACACCAAGAGCCATAGGTCAAAAAACACCTCGGCAGAGCATCTTTTCACCTTTTACAAGACATTCCAAGATGTAAAAAACCGCACCTTTGACGGTATGATAATAACGGGTGCGCCGGTTGAACAGCTGGAATTTGAAGAGGTGGAGTATTGGGATGAGCTTTGCGAGATAATGGAGTGGAGCAAGACCCATGTTCACAGCACCTTCCATATCTGCTGGGGCGCTCAGGCAGGGCTTTACTACCATTTCGGTGTAAAGAAACATCCGCTTAATAAAAAGCTGTTCGGGGTTTTCCCGACCACGGCTGATTATAAGCGGTCAATACTGCTTAGAGGCTTTGACGATACCTTTATGGTACCTCAGTCCCGCCACACCACCATTAAGACAGAGGATATAAAGTCTGTACCAGAGCTTAGAATTTTAGCATCATCCAAGGAAACTGGTGTGTACGCCGCTATGACCGAAAAGGGAAGACAGATTTTCATAACGGGGCATTCGGAATATGACGCAGGCACCCTTGCTGCTGAGTATTTCCGTGATAAAAGCGAGGGCAAACCTATCGACATTCCGAAAAACTATTTCCCCGACGACAACCCCGAAAATCCGCCCCTTGTCACCTGGCGGTCTCACGCAAATCTGCTTTATTCAAACTGGCTTAATTATTTTGTATATCAAACCACACCGTATGATATTAATGAAATAAAATAAAGTGTAAAACAACCGTCTCACTTGTGATTAGTGGGGCGGTTGTTTAATACGAGATGAACGGTCGGGAACGCGGGCCGTTTTAGATGTTAGATTTTAGACATTAGACACATAAAAAAGTTGTTAAAAAACAAATTGAATAAGCAGCATATAGCAAACCGTTCCCCCTGCTATTGAAAGGAGCATTTGCCGTTTCCATAAATGTAATGCCACAACCAATACTATGGAAATAAGCTCAGGTATGCCGTGAGAGCCTGCAAGTATACTTACATTTTTAAGGCAGTATACCACCAACATTCCGAAAATCGCTGCAGGCAGGGCTTTTCCTAAGTACTGTATGTATTTAGGGGTTGGTTTGTCCCCCGAAAAAACAAGAAAGGGCAAAAATCTTGTGGCCATTGTGCCCAAAACGCAAAGGGCTATTGTGATAATCTGCTGTGTTACCGTCATTCAGGGAATCCCCCTTTCTCAATGGGCTTTCTAAGTGCTGTTAAAAGAAATAGAATACATAGCATAGTAGGAATCATAAAGGACTCCGCACCGAAAATAAGCAGACATACTGCCGAGGCTATCACGCCGATAAGTGCGGTATAGTGCTTTTTCTCTTTAAGCCACTGGTCAAGGAAAATCACCACAAACATTGCGGTCATAACAAAGTCGAGCCCTTCAGTATTAAAGGTGATTAGCGAGCCGAGAGCTCCGCCGAGTGTGGCGCCGAAAACCCAGTAAATTTGGTTAAACAGGGTGACAAAGAACATAAACCAACCTTTGTCAACATCTTCGGGTATCTCTGCTGAACAATTTACAGAGAAGGTCTCGTCGCACATTCCGAAAATCAAGTACCACTTTTTCTTGCCTGTTCCCTTATACTTGTTCAACATTGCAATACCGTAAAAGATATGCCTTATTTGAATCATCAGGGCAACCATAAGGGTTTGAAGGGGCGCAAACGCCGACAATAGCATTGATACCGCCATAAATTCAAGGGACCCGCCGAAGATTGTAAGGCTCATCAGCATCGGATACACGAAGCTAAAGCCCGATATATTCATATAAATTCCGTAGGTCATACCGAGAAAACAGAAGCCTGCCATAATCGGAATAGTGTGGGGAAAGGCGGACCTTGCCGCCGTGAGTATGTCTTTAGAAGCTGTTTTTTGCATTTTTTACCTCTTTAATATTTCCGCCCTCGGTATTCGCCTCGGACTACTTCATAGATTTCTTCCGGGGTTTCCTTGCAGCCGTTCGCCAGCCATATTTTAATTACGGCTGTAATTCCGCTTTTGAAAACTTAAAATGATAATTAACAGAGCGGTTCCCGAAAAGCTTTTGCGTTTATTATTCTTCGTGTTCATATTTTTCTTAATTATCTTAACACTTGACGGGAAATTGATGATTGTTTTTTGTCATTTAGTATATTATACTTTATTTGCAATAAAGAAACAACTGTTGTTTTAATGTATTTTTCGAAGGCAATTAAAACGGAAAAAGCAGTTTTACGGCTTTGGTTTTAGGCACGATAAGGGGAGTTCGGGTAAGAGGGTCTTAACCGTTTAGGTAGGCATAATCGGAGCTTTAGCACTCGTTAGTCGGAATTATGGCAGGAAAAAGAAATGGCAAAATCAAAAATATTAAATGCAAATGAAAAAATTGCAGGAAAAGCTTAAAAAGAAAATATAATCCGGCGCCCCTTAGATGACTGCACTAAGGGGCGTTATTTACGCTAAATAATTATTGACTTTTCGGATTTGTTGTGATAACATAACTTAGCAAGGTAATATGTATGAAAGATGTTTCCGTAGCTCAGCCGGATAGAGCGACCGCCTCCTAAGCGGTAGGTCGGAGGTTCGAATCCTCTCGGGAACGCCAGTCGAGTGCCTCGATGCGCAGATGCGTATTTGAGGTGCTTCTTTTTTGCAGTCTTTCTCTTGCGTCAAAGCGGTATATCGGTTTATTTTTCTTATAAATGGTTAAACTAAGGGTAAAGTTGTTTTGGATGTGAGATGCGTGAATAAAAAGTCAGGCATTATTTTAGCAATCGATTTACTTAGCTTTATAGCGGGCGGAATTATTTATTCGGTTGCAGTTTTGCTTTTTCTTTCGACTAACGAGATTTCGCCCGGAGGTATTACGGGTATTGCAACTGTGCTTAATTACCTTTTTATGCTCCCCATCGGCACAATAGTGTTTTTGCTTAACATACCTATACTTATAATAGGGTTTATAAAGCTCGGCGGGATTTTTGTTCTAAAAACCACGGTTTCCACGGTTATTATTTCGATAATACTTGATATAATTGAGGGGTTTTTGCCTGCGGTTACTATAGATCCCGTATTGGCATCGGTTTTCGGCGGGCTTTTAATGGGGGTTGGTATAAGCATATTTATGCTCAGAGGGGCCACAACAGGCGGAGTTGACATTATAGCAAAGCTTATCAACCGCAGATTTCAGCATATGACGGTGGGCAGGCTTATTCTTCTTGCCGACGCTGTTGTGGTGGCTATCTCGGCGTTTGCATACAAAAATATTGAAAGCGCCCTTTACTCGATTATCGCTCTTTACGCCTCGTCGAGGGTTATAGATATGATGCTTTACGGAGCGGATAAAGGCAAGATAATTTATATTATAACCGAAAAATCGCAGGAGATATCCCGTGAGGTTATGACCCTTGTGAAAAGAGGAGTTACCGTAATCGGTGTCACAGGGGCTTACACGGACAGACGGTTTAATATGCTTATGTGTACCGTAAGGCGCAACGAGGTTTCC